>NZ_FOZY01000044.1:0-28486 GCF_900116245.1 Methylobacterium sp. yr668
TCCGTCCTACAGCCCTGATTTCAACCCGATTGAACAGGCCTTTGCGAAGCTGAAGGCTCTGCTACGCAGCGCGGCTGCGCGCACGATCCCGGATCTCTGGGCGGCGATCCGACAGGCCTTCACACGCTTCACTCCGCAGGAGTGCCGCAACTACCTCGCCGCAGCCGGCTACGAGGACGACTTGGCCGTCGCTACCTGACCGGGAACTGCTCTAGCACGGTTACACTGACTGCGCGGGGCAGGCTTTCGTTTGATCGTAGGGCCCGCCACGCTGCTAGACATACACTCAAGTTGGCGAGCGGCGGGGCGGGTGTCGAGACGGACCTTCCGCATGATCGGCACGTTGACTGATATGAACGCTCATCAAGCACCTGCGCCGGACGTCGCCCGCCTCGCTTTGACCGAGTCAGCCCTCGCTGCCGCCGACAGCCTCTGGCGAGCCGAGATGCAACGGAACTATGGGCCGGACGGGGTGCTGATTTACGCCTTTTCCCCGGAAGGCCAGGGCGGCCTCGGAACGACCCTTCGGCAGACCTATGAGGCTCGGCGTGTCGCGGTCGCGCTTTGGCGCCACGAGCGGCATCGGGCACCACGGTTGGCCTGATCCGTTGATCGGCTGTGCCTAGCTATCAACGTTGCGGCACGGCATCTCACCGGCTGCGATCAACGCACCGGTGATCGCCACCATCCGCCGTCCCTGATGACGGATCGCGTCCAAGTCCGACAGTCGTGGTGGACGGTTCTCTTTGCCGACGATGGCGGAGGCGCCGTACGGTGAGCCCGCCTCCAGCATCGCCTCATCGGTGTAGCCGGTCGGCAGGATCACCATGCCCAGATGCGCCATCGGGGCATACAGCGACAGCGTGACGACCTCCGAGCCGCCATGCGGCCAAGAGGCCGCCGCGAACGCACCGCCAACCTTGCCGGCCAAGGCGCCCCGCTTCCATTGCGGGCCGAGCAGGTCGAGAAAGTTCTTCAACTCGGTCGCCATGGCCCCGAAGTAGCTCGGCGTGCCGAACAGGATCGCGTCCGCCCATTCGGCATCGTCGTGCGTGGGCGCTTCGTACAGGGCGTTCTGCCGGGCTGCACTCTCGGTCCAGCCGTCGACCTTGGCCATCGCCGTCGCATCGACGACCTCTCGCGCCCTGCGCACGCGGACCTTTGCGCCCGCGGCTCGTGCAGCCTCTCCCGCGACAGTCGCGAGCGTCTCGACGCTGCCACTGCGCGAGTAGTAGACGATCAGCAGGCGTGTCGGATCGGATGTACGGTTGGCCACAGCATCCTCCTACGGATTGGCGCTATGGCCAGACGGTTGCAGATTGGGCGAGCCGGCGTGCGACCGCGTCAGGTTTCCGGAGAGCGATGAAGCATCTGCCGTATGGCTGATCGTTCGATGCGAGTTCGCCACCTGGCCGGCCATCAGCATGGTCAGCGCTGCCAACATCAATCCGATACCGCCAATCACTCCGTAAAAGACCGGCAGACCGGGGCCGCCATGCTGACCGTTCTGACTGGAATGCCGCTCTGCCACCTGAAAACCTCGCTGATCCACACTCGCGGACCCAAGGATGCAACGGGCTCTCAATCAGATAGGTCCTCCGCTGCGGCGCCATGACGGGCGGCCCGTCCAACCGCGGTATGTAGCCCCACGACCAACATGTTCGGGCCCACGATCTCGGAGAGGAAGGTGTCTGGGGTCATCGGGCCGATCCCACAGGGCGAGGGGTCTAGGCGCCGCCTCTGGCCTGAACCTCTACGATGGCAGCCGCCGAGCTGTGAGTTCTCAGATCGGTAGCTGCCGGAACCCGGCCTGTCGGTGCATCGGGATCTCGAACAGGAAAGGTGGCCTCAGGTTCTTCAGGAGGCCATCGATATCCGGCCAGCGCCAGATCAGCAGGGACGCCTGCTGATTGATCGGTGTCGTCTGATAGCCGGCGGCGAGGACGAGCCCCTTCAACCCGGCCTGCCGGAAGGCGGCACGTTCCGCCTTGTTCTTCTGGATGCGCTTGTCGCCGGTGATCACGAGCCAGTCGTCGCCCGTGCCCGCTAGATAGGCCATCCATTCGAGGTCCGCGGCATGCCGCCCGCACGGCAGATCCCGGATGTGGGACGCGCTTTCGTCTCGATGGTGGAGGTAGCCGTTCAAGGTCTCGGCGAGCACGGGGGTCGTGCAGTTGTCGAAGAAGACCCTCAAGCCGCCGACCGCAGATCCATCTCGCGGCGGAACACCAGGGCGCGCTTCACGGCGCGGACAGGCACGTCCCACACTCGGGCAGCCGCCTCCGGTGACCCTTCGGCCTCCACGGCGGACACGAGCGCGTCGACCGGGACAGAGGTCTCAGCCTCGATCGGTTGCCCGAAGGAGCGCGCCGGGTCGATCTTCACGGACTTGCTGCGCCCGAGCGGCCACCAGATCGCAGGGATGCCGGCCTCGTCGTAGTCGAGGTTGGTCAGGCTGCGCTCGAGGATGTCGCGGAAGGCGAACTGCTTCCGGAACAGGTCGATCAGCTTAGTCTGTCCGTCCTCCTCCACGACCTGGAGAAACACCGTTCGACCATCGGACCGGAAGCGCGCCGTCGACAGCGGGCGCGCATCGCCGACGACATCGCGAGCGAGCTCGACGGCTTGGCGCACGCGCTGCGGACTCAAGCCCTTCTCGATGAAGGTCGAGGCAACCCGGACCTCCTGCAGGTCCCGGAAGCCGAGGAAGATGCCCTCTTCGCCGAGGTCCACCTGCGGCTGCCACAGCGGCTCGTAGCGCTTGCCGTTGGCCTCGTGGCCGCGGAGCCAGCGAGAGATCTTCGCCGGTGCGATGCGCAGCAGTCGGCCGGCTTCAGCGGGCGTATAGAGCCCGATGCCGACAAGGCCGGTAGCCGGAGGTTGCACGTTCTGTCCCACAGTCACGTGGTCTGCCGAGAGTGGCCCAGCGTCAATAGGTTCTGTCGCCGCTCGGCTGACACCCCTGTCTCCCCACCCTGGTCGACGGTGCCCGCAGCCTGATCCGATCCCAATCAAACGGGCTGCGACGGCTCACGGGAATAGCGAGGTAGGATCCACCTCGGCCCCCCGTTAGTAGGCGTCAGCCGGTGATATTCAGGCCTCGCCGTCGGTCGACGGTCTTCGCCGCCGCCAGGGACGTCGTGGGCCCGGCGGACGGGGCTCCTTGTACGTCCAGGGCATCGTGCCGTTCGGCCGCCGCGGGATCTCCCGGGTCTTCTCCGGGCGCTCGGGACGTGGGCCTTGGCAGCCGCCGTCGCGCCAAGCTCGGAAGACGCGAGTGTAGACCCACTCCACCCAATCATGCTTGGCCCGCACGACCATGTCGGCCAAGACGCGCTGCGTTTCTTCGGGATCGAACAATGCGTGCCCGAGGCAGCTGACGGTCAGATCTCGAAAGTCCCGGGGCTCGGGAGCATCCGGCCGCGCCGCGAGGGAGAAGAGGAGCGCGTGCAGAGCTGCGCGGGCGACATCGTCTCGACTGGGCGTCCCGGCCGCGCGCCGTGCAGCCTTGCGCCGGGCCTCGACCTTCGCGTGGGCGTTCAGATCCTCCCCCCGAGCCCGGGGCATGCCCTTACGCGACAGGCGCCGCCCGGGAGTCCATTCGGGCTTCTTCGGACCCTTTTCAGGGGTCTCGTTCAGGTCGTGGTCGTTGCTCGACATGGTCAGCCTCCGCTTGAGAGGCCTCCCATTGATACGACATCGACGAAAAACCCAAACGGCGAGAGGGATGGCCGATCACCGTATGACCGGCGGAAGCAGCCGGTGACGCCTTCTCGATCAGCCGGTGACGTTCAGGGCGTTACGGATCCAACTCGTCATGACGGTCTGGCGAGTTGCGACGACGTCATGTCGAGCCATGGACAGGGGATCGGATCCGCTCGGACGGCTCTTCCAGAACGAAGAAACACCCCAGGAGCGGGAGCTCCCAGGGTGCTGCCGACCTCGCGGCCAGTTTGATCGAGCTGGGGATGCGAAGGTCAGCCGATCGGCTGCTCTTCGGCGGCGGAAGGCGATGAGGAGGACCAACTACCCCTCGCCTGCCGCCGCATCTCCCGGCACAGCCGCCGGGAGCAGCGCGATCGGATCTCAGTAGGAGCCGAACTTGTAGTTCAGGCCGGCGCGGACGACGGCGAACTCGTCGGAGCGGCGGCCGACGCCGGTGGTGACGACCGGCGTGAGGCTGGCAGCGTCGACGAGCAGGACGCCCTGGTTCCGGGTGCCGCGGTCGAGGTTGACGTACAGGCCTTCGACCTTGAGCGTCACGGCGCTCGAGCGGAAGAAGTTCAGGAACGAGTCGGTCGGCAGGGCGTACTCGATGCCACCGCCAGCGGCCCAGCCGGTGCGGAAGCTGTCGTTGCCGCGGAAACCACCGAAGGAGCGTTCAGCGCTGCCCGAGCCGTAGGCGAAGCCGCCGGTGCCGTACACGAGGGTGCGGTCGAAGGCGTAGCCGAGGCGGCCGCGCACGGTGCCGAAGTAGTCGAGGCTCGACAGGCCGCGCGGGTCGTTGACGATCAGACCGGGGGCGACGGCGCCGGAGATGAAGGCGTTGTTCCGGTCGCGGCCGAAATCGAGGTACTGAGCGTCAGCCTCGAAGCCGATCACGACACCCGAGCCCGGGGTGAACTGGTAGTTGTAGCCGATCTGGCCACCGCCGGAGAAGCCGTCCTGGCTGCGGTTGCGGAAGGAGGCGACGGTGCCCGGAGCCGCGTAGGGGAAGGGAACGGCGAAGACGTTGCCGGTCTTGCGGTCGCTAGCATCGAAGGCGTAGCCGGCGTTGATACCGAAGTAGGCGCCGGTCCAGGTGAAGACCGGGACGGGGGTGAAGATCGGCGGCGGGGCGGCGCGGCGCGGCAGATCCGCGGCTGAGGCGGCGGCGGTGAGGGCCGTGAAGGCGGCCAGTGAGGCCAGGAGCTTGGTCATAACGGAAGGTCCAAATTTCGATCTGGAGGTATGGCTACCGGTCCGTGACAGAAAAGGCTGTAGTTTTACGGACACACCATTCGGCGACGAGGTAGGGCGGCTTAGTAAACCGAATATGAAGGCATACGAGATCGGCGTAATACACTGCCTGATCCTCAGCCGGACGCCACAACATCTCAGAAGCGTTTTGGTTGCAGCCCGCTGTCACGTCGTCTGTCAGCTGTGGCCGAACGGCTACAGGATGGGGTAGGTGGTTCCCTGCAGAGTAGGACCCTCTCTGGGTTTTCGCCCCCTCCATGCCGATCCGACCTGAGCACCGCTTCTTCTACCCCATCGACTGGACGCAGCTCTCGGCCGTGATCCGGTTCGGCCGGGCCAAGGGCTGCTGTGAGGGCTGCGGACGGCCGCACGGGCGGGTGGTCTACCACCTCGGCGATGGGCGCTGGTGGGACGCGGATGCCGGCCGGTGGCGCGATGGCTGGGGCAGGCGGATCCGGATCGCTGCGGAAGCTGACATCCTCGGCCGCGCCCGTCGGACCCGCATTGTTCTGGCCACCGCTCATCGGGACCATGACACCTCGAACAACACGGACGCCAACCTCGCGGCCTTCTGTCAGCGATGCCACATGATCCACGACCGCCCGGAGCATAAGCGCAGGCGTTGGCGCACGTTGTTTCGGCGGAAGGCGCTCGGCGATCTGTTCGGTGGGCCGTACGCCTGAACATGCCACTGCGAGGGCGCTGGGAGTGTCTCTTAACACATCGGCCCGGAAAGCTTGAGCATAGATCTCCCTCAACGACGGCAGCCGCCGTCCATCCAATGGAGATCGTCATGTCCCTCTCATCCCGCCTCGTTCTGCTCAGCGGTGTCGTCGCTCCTGCCGGTGCCCTGCTCGTCGGAACCTATGTCGCCCTCGTCAGCCTCGCTCTGCCGATGCACTTTGTCTGAGGGTGAAGCTGCAGCTGCTCTGACGCAGGGCCGCTCTTTAGCCGCTTGCGGCACGCTGCTTTGAAACTTTGCCGCCGCTCATTACTGCGTTGTACGAGTGATGGCCATCAGAGACCTGCCGTGCGCTACCAAGCTCTCATTGCTGTCGCCCTCGCTGTCAGTGCGCAGGCCTTACCCTCTCGCGCACAGACCCAAGAGGAGCAGGCATTGGCCCTACTCCGAGCGTCCAGCGCGCAATCGGCCATTATCACTTTCTGTGGCAAGCACTACACGATCGACGGCACGACCGCGCTGCGGATCTCCCAGACCGCGCGAGACGTGGCCACCAAGGTGCTCGGCCAGGAGCGGGCGAACGCCGCTTTCAAGGACGAGCTGGCGCGGCGCTACGCCGAGGTGAAAGAGGTCGGTGAACAGCAGTGGTGCACCGACCAGCGCGACGAGCTGTCGGAGGGCGATGTGCGGATCTTCAAGAACTGAGGCACCGACTTGCACTCGACTCGCTGTTGCACGGCAGGCACGAGAGCGACCCTTGCTTGACGCCGGTCGGTTCGGCCCCGCCGCCTGATCTGATCACAGACGGCGGGGGAACCCCGGATCTCACCAGCGGCGAGCCTGACCGTTACGCAACGTGGCCCGGCAGCATGATGTTGGAGGCGGGTTAGCGAGCTGTCAGCGGGGCTGGCTTGGCGTTGTGCCGGAACAGGCCGCGCAGCAGCCGGAAGGGCAAGCGCAGCAACCTGTAGGCGGCGTGGGCAACCATGACAGCGAGGACAGCGAGAAGCGCTAGAATGGTATTGAGCAACGCAGGCACTCCGTGCAGCATGAATGCGGCAGGCCGCAGCCGCCATTGATGCCCAGGAGGCGCGCCGAACGCGGCGGGATTGTGAGCACCAAACCGTGCTCACTGGCATGGTCGATCAACCTTCTGCGGATCGGACCTGTGGCGTCGATGTACAATGACGATGACGCGCGGCGCGCCAATCCATAAGCCGGCAAAATGCCGAAGCCGCCAAAGCGCCGCGCCTATCTCGTGTCTGTAGCTCAGAGGCGTGAAGCTGTGCGCGTGTACGCCGTGCTGGCGACCGCGCCGGACGAGGCGCTGGAAGCCATCGCGCTGAAAGCACTGCCGACAGCACGGCTTGAGATCGTGGGCGGCCTGTCGCGCGATCTCGTGAAACGGTTACGTCTCAAGCCTTTGGAGCCGCTTTTGGTGTAGGCCTTGGGATCTGGCCGTTCGCAAGGGCTTTCCGCTTAGCCGTTCGAACTCCTCGCACGTCAGGCCTTAAATGTTCCCGCGAGCAGCGAAACCAGGAGGCAGCGCCGCAAGGCTAGGGTGAACGAATGGTTCACCATCTCCACGCAATTGCTCGGAACGCCTTGATCCTACCGCGATGTGACGACGTTCTACCGGCACACCCACCGGAGACACGCAGCCATGCTGATCCTCAATCCGCTCACCGGACAGATGGTCGAGGTTCGTGTCCCTCGGCCCGGGCCGAGGACCGCCTGATCCTCCTGGCAATGCGAGCCCACGCATAGCCGTCTCCCTGGCCGTAAGCGTGCGACCGGGTACCAGCAGCCACCGCCCCGCGGCATAAGCGCCGCCCGCCGTGAACCCCAGCGAACCGATGACCCTGGCCGACCTCGACAAGCCCGCCGAACTCACCGTGTAGCCCGGCCATGCGCCGGCCCATGTCGCCGACGCTCGCAGCTTCTCGACCCTGCGCGCGGCGCTGGCCGCCGCAGCCGAGGCGATCGACGCGGAGGACGCCAAGCCCTGGATTATCACCGAGGCCGGCGACATCCTGGCGCCCAATTGGATCAGGGCCAACACCGGCACATCTCGCCTGCAATAACGGGCCGTGGGCCGGCGCTCCGCGGTGTCCAGCTCCCCCGCTGCGCCGACCCTCACGCGACTGCCCAACCTAGGCATCACGGGCGCGGTGCAGAGGGCTGGTCTGCGAACCGCACCAAATGGGTCTTAGGCGTGGCCGTACAAATTCGAGCACGGCGCTCAGAATGGCGAGCGGTGAGACTGGGGCCGAGCCTTTCGCACGAATTCGGTCGCGTTCTGCGAAATTTTTATTGTGCAACGCAATGAGCAACTTATCATCTAAATAGCTCGTTTTCATAAAATAACTGAAATTTAACTGGATCCAATTCTTTTCTCAGATCTTGAATATATAGTCACGCAAACGATTTGTGTGCAGTGCGATAGAGACAGGAAACAATCAGAGATGTCAGCTGATTAATTTCTTATTTTCGTACGAAAGACCAATTTTTTAAATAGCAGGGCAGGAGAATACGATGACGACCATTCATAACGCCGCTCAGAACAAGCAAGACAGTCAATCTGACAAGGCTACCGACGCGATGAAGGCCAACATCAATAAATCTGCCGAGCAGAGCGCGCAGTTTACCGATGCCGCTCGCGAGGGTGTAAACAAGATCGTCGATCTCAACGAACGCGCAGCGGAGAACACCAAGCAATTCGTGCAGAGGGGCGTCGAGACGGCGTCCCATCAAGCGCGCGAAGCCACGGATCGCTTCTCCCGCACCCTTGGCTACACGGGCGAGGGTAGCGAGCGCTTGGCTCAGCAGTCCAAGCAGAACATGGAAGCAGTCGCTCGCTGCGGGACCGTGCTTACCCAGGCCTTCCAGGACACCTCACGGATCTGGCTGGAGCTGAGCCAGAAGCAGTGGCAGCGCAACCTCGACGGCATGAACAAGCTGGCTCGCGCTAGATCGGTGCAGGAGTACTCCGTGGTCCAGAGTGATCTCGTCCGTGAGGGGCTGCAGTCCATGGTTCAAGATTGCAAAGCCATCACCGAGACCTCGGTGCGCGCCATGGAGGAGGCCAGCAAGACCTTCTCCGGCATCGCGCCGCAGGGATCAGCTGGTCCGCGCTGAGGCGCCAGACCTCGGGGTCGAGTGATAATCCTCGATCCCACAACGAACACGTGGGCGGTCGGTTTGGCCGCCCTTTTTGTTTGTCTCAGCCACATCGGTTCTAACACGGTGTGGCGTGGAGTACGCGATGTACAACCCATTTGCCATTACCTTACTCGCTCTTGAGGCGCAAAAAGTCGTCGAACTACGCCTTGTGAAACTCGCCTGGGGCGGCGTTGAAGGGCGGTTGGAGGCACAAAGGATGGTGAGCGAGAAGATCACCGCCTTCGTCGAGGCCTCAGGCACACTGATGAAGGGAGGCTCTGCCGACGTGGTTATCGCTAGATACCGTGAGCACGTTGCTGCGAATACGAAACGTCTTACTGCTACCTGATCAAGCTTGCTCATCCTGCTCTTTGTGCCACCGCCAAGGCGGCGCGTGTGGCCGGGTCCTCGCCAAGGTTCAATAGCGTCCGCCCTGTCGAACGCTCTCAGACCCTCACCGCATAGCTCGGCCCGTCCTACCGCCCGCGAGAATTCTCACAGGATCGCTTCGGCCAAAGTCGACCGCTGCCCCTCGGCAGCCCTTCGACGGTGCCGTATCCACAACCTGCCTTTGTGGATCTCCCTTACCCGTGGGGTGCATCGTTTTGCACCCTATGCCGCCCAAGAGCGCCGGAGCTGCCGAGCGCCCTCCTCGCCGGAGCCACTGCAGCCACTCCCGGCTGATGATCCGGAGCACGTTCGGGTCATTCTTGCGGCCCTGGTGGCGCCGCTCCTGGATGGTCAGGAGCCCATCACCCTCAGCTAGCCGGATCGCTCCTTGCGCCAGCCGCCGGCAGACGCCTGCCCGTGCCGCGATGGCGTCGATGCAAAGCCCGCAGGCGCCCTGCCGGTCCATCTCGTCGCCGACGATCCGCAGGACCGCGAGCTGCCCGGTTGTGAACCGGCTCGCCAACGCAGGCGGCATTGGGCCGGAGCAGGCCAGCCGCCGTCGGCGCTCGATCGTCACGGATCGCTCAGGAGCCCTCTGGAGACGCTTGGGCGGGAACAGCGTCACTCGGCCGAGCGGAATGCCGACGGGCACCACGGCCTCGCGGATCGTAGCCCTGCGGGTGTGCAGCGCCTCAGCCAAGCCCTGCGCCTCTGAGTCGGTCACGGTCTCGGCGGCGTGGGCCTGCCAGATGGTGCGCGACAGGCTGTCGAGCTGCGCGAGCGTGCGCGCGCCCTCGATCGCCGACCGCATGGTGGCGTGAAACATCGGTCCCGGTCCCTCACGGGCCGCGGCTAGGGTCCAGGCAAAGCCTTCCCGGTGCGAAAAGCGGTGCTTTCGCTTGACTCCCGAGGGGAGTTCGTGGCTTGTGGGGAGCTGTGAACGCGGCCCCACCAGGCCCCAGGTTTTTCGACAGCCTCGTCCTTGCCGGGACGGGGCTGTTGGCTTTTCAGGGTCTATCTCGCGGCGCTGATCTCTCCTGATGCCGGCTCACGACTCGCCGAAGCGAGCCCGGCCGTGACCGCCCATGTCGGCCGGGCGGCACTGTTAAGTCAACGTTGAAGGGCTCGGCTATGACGAAGCTCGAACGGATCAACGACTCCATCGGCCTGCTCCTGGAGAGCATCCGCCAAGGCTGGTTCGACCTCGCAACGAAGCCGCTCTCCAATGAGGGCAGGACGCGAGAGCGCGAGGCCATAGCGCGCTATGAGGCCGAGTTGCTCAAGCTGCTGCCGCTGCGGGACAGCTTGCGAGCCTTTGGCGACGGTGGCGATCCGGAGCGGTAGATCCGATCAGTGTGACGTTGCCTGCACCTGCATGGAGTGCAGTGGCTCTAGCGGGTCCCGCCATCTCTGTCTGATCCCAGCGAAAAAACAGGGACGCCGATCCTTATGGTCGATCCCCATACGGTGGAACATCCACCAGCGTACCGATCAGGCGCAGCAGAGCCTGATGCTCCGGTCCCCCGGCGCTTCCGCGTAGGAAGGCGCCCAGCTCGATGTGGGACAGCCGCCCTCCAGAGGGAGCATTCGGCTGATGGATGACAAAAGCTCGACCGCTCTCGGGCTCTCGTCCGAGATACCACGTATCTCCGTTCGGGCTTCGGTACAGTTCTCGCCGCTCGGTCATAAATCTGCACCTGGCTCTGAATGGCGCAAGGTACGCCAAAGAGAAGGGCTGCGGCAGTGTCCACGACCCGAATAGCGCATGCCTGGTGACGCCCTCAGCCAAGGCAACGTTTTAGGGGGCGCCTAAGGGAGCCCGGAAATCGCTCGAGACCCTGCGTGACCGGTGATGGTTGCGAACAGGCCTCCTGTGCGTTGAGGATTGAGCGCCCCAGCCCCGGCCGGCGCACATGCGCACCGTGGGAACACCGATGAGCGGGCAGAGCGACAACACGATCCGTCTAGAAGGCCGCTACGGTAGCTCGGCTGATGAACCAGAACCTCTCACCCTGCGGTGCAACTTGGTCACGTACCGGGATGCGGCGTTCAAGGAGACGAAGGGCGCGGACGGTTCGGTCATGCGGTCAGTGGTGGAGCAACCGTCGCTTATGGTCTCGGGTCTACCCACCGGCTTCAACCCGGCGATGGGCGACTGGACCCATATCGTCTCCAACCTGCTGCCGAATGGGCAGGGGGAACTCCGCAGCATCATGCCGCTGGGTAGCGACAGGGCTCGGTTCGTCATCAAGTTTGAGAGCTGACGGTGGTCCGCTCCTGTGCTGGCCCTCTCGGATGTGCTCCAAGTAGCTGAGAGGGCTCGCAATGCGTTGAGCGTTAAACGCAGCTTGCACACGTGCTCGGCACGGGAGGGCCAATGAGCCCGCAGGACGCAAACACCATCCGCTTGGAGGGCCGCTTCGTCGGTCGTGCCGACACCCCCTCCGTGACGCTGAAGTGCAGCGCGGTCGCATTCCGTGAGGCGGAGTACAGCACACGAACGGGGGCGGACGGCTCCACCATGCGCCTGATGATCGTGGAGCCTTCCCTGTTCGCGATCGGAGTGCCCTTGGGCTTGGTCGCTTCGGCCTGAGCCGGTCAGCCGCTGCCAACCTGATGACGTGGCTTGCTGCCTGAAACCCTTTGTCATCGTGCCGGCGGCGTCAGCCGCCCGCCGTCAGGCGGGACCGACGCTTTCGCTACAATCGCGGCATCTCGCACGAGCCGCGAACGCAGCTACTCAACGGTTCGAAACCGCGTCGGCGGCAGATGGGGACCAGGCGTGGTCGCGTCCTGCTGATAGAAGGTCCGCCGGTCGCTGGTCACCACCTCGGCGACATCGTCGATCGCGTCGATCACCTTCGAGGCCGCATTGTAGAGTGGCCCCTGCGGCTTGGCTCGGGTCAGGACCAGGACGCACTGCTGCCGCCAGCGTCGAACCTCCTCCAGGAAGGCGACCTCCTCGGCCCGCACGAAGACCCCTCGCCTCGCCATTCTGCTGCTCCGTACCGCCCGGCGGGGATATGGAACGCCTGCAGAACATAGCGAGGTGGGTGGCCGAGAACGCCGGCATCAACCGGCCGTGTGTCACAGCCAGACGCGAACAGAGCAACACTCGTTGACGGGCCGTTAACCATGCGGGGTCATGCTGCCGACAGCGATCGGTCGGGGAGCCGAGCGACGGCAGAGCAGCTCTATGGCCTACCCCCCTGGCCTCGGTGCGGCCTCCCCGTCGCAGTCACGCATTCCTAGCGTGGGCCGCTATTCTCGGACCTGACGCCGTGCACGAGGCTCGCCAGATAGATGGCGGATGCGATCACGGCGCAAACCATGAGTCCGAGAGCTTGAACGGTTGGCAAGGTCATACGGCGATCATGTCTTCGGACTGTGGCGAGAGTGTTTCACTGAGCGGCTGGACAATCACGAGCCAGCGATAAGACGCGGCCCTCTAAACGGGGAAGCGGCCTGGAGCTATTCTTCTCGACAATGAGCCATCTACCGGCAGCAAGTCCGGTTATACGGCTTATGCGGCCTGAGCACCGACTGAAGACACGGTTAGCGGTCGTCGCAGGTATCGACCCGACCACCGCACGGGTCATGGACCTGCACGAGCGACTCGATTGAGCCGGCCCGATGTGCCGCAAGCACCTCGTTGCAAACCACGCGTGCCTCAGCGGATGTGGCATAAGTCTCGGCTGGGCGCTCCAAATGCAGATCACCGTCGGGCGAGAAGATAAGTGCACGGACGGAATAGGAAAGTGCTGGCATCGCATGACCTCACGCGTCGCGCAAAATGACAACGCGATATGTCCGGCATTGGCACCGTAGCGATCATGGTAGCAGATAGCCGACCGCTGGTCCAAACCTCACCACTACCGCGGTCGCGAGTAGGGTGTAAATTGCCCAGCGAAACCCGAGATCTGGATCGTGATGCGATGGCACCCGCGTATGGCGATCCATTTGGGCCTCCATCCGACAGCAATGCAAAAATCACCGGCCGTGAACAGAGTCACGAACCGGCGATTGTTGTAATGCGGTGCGGTACGCACGCCGCACCGCAGCCCCTCTCGGGGCGTTTCCTCCCTAGACTTGGACCGCCCATTCGTGAGCGGTCTTTTCTGCCCAGGTCTATGTCAACATAAATATTCCAGCATAGTTCCCGGCAATCACGCTCAATATTCAAGCTTGTCGGTTGTTCAACGATCCGCGATCATAATTGTGGCAGGGTCATACGGCCGATCGTGCCGGTCGGTTGTGGCGAGCATATTGCCGGATATCGGTAGGGCAATCACGAGCTAGAGATAGGGCGCCACTTCCCGGAATGGGGGACGGTGCACACGGAGGATTAACCGCCGCTTGCACACCTAGGACCGGGGCATTACGCCGGGCGCTCAGGTAACTGCCATGCTTTGGTCCTGCCTGATCCTCGTTGCCGAACAGGCGTTCGTGCCCGCGCAGTGAGAGCGCGCCTCCGTGCGAAGGGAGCCGGTTCTAGAAGGGCTCGTGCTCGGTGTCGTGGGCGCCGTCGTCGCCACTGGGACGCTCGTATTCTCAATGGGAGCTATCGAGATCAGCGGCATAACCCACTGCGTGGACTGGCAACGAAGGCACGACCTGCTGCGGCTGGACGATGGGCCGCTACCGTCTCTTGTCCCTGAGCGCCCCAGCCTTCAGCTGCTCAAGCACCATGCTACCACTTCCGGTCGAACCGCCAGGCTGTAGAACGATGGGCAACGCCGGTCCGTCCAATCTCAGCCTGGACCGACCGGCATTGCCGACTGGCATCCCGATCCAGGACCAGACCGTGGACCGCTGTTGAGGCCCAACTAACTGTCCTGTCTTATCCTGGGTCTCGGGCCGCATTGCGTACTGGCCCCGATCGTGAGGAACGGCACCAAGCCCCGCCGCTCGCTCTCGCCCCTTCGCTGCGGTATGAAGACGGCCAAGCGGAGGATTTTCTATGAAAACCAGCACCGATTTTATAGCATCACTCAAGCATGAGCATGCTCGTCTGGGCCGATTGCTAGGGGTAATCGACAATGGCCTCTGGTGGACAAAGGAAGATCCAGGCCGCATCAAGACCGAAGAACTACAGCACCAGGCTGAAATCATCAGAACCGCAATAGATGAAATTGAGCGCGTCGTAGGCCAGATCGGAAGCTAATCCCCTTCAGCGACCGGTCAGCCCCGGCGCCGTTGGGCCCCGCGATAGCGCCATTGTCAGCATCCAATCGGACAAGCGGCGCCATCCGGATTGTGGCTCATCCCACCGTTCGCTTGAGTTTTAGGCTGAGCCGAGAGATCGATACCGTCCGCTACCTCTGGTAGCGCTTGGAGGAGGTCAGCAGACACCGCGTCCCTTGGAAGACCTCGGCCATAAACATTCGCGACGATGGACCAAAATTCCGGCCTAGAGCCCTCAGGGATTTGGGCGAGCCTCCTGTCAATCATAGCCCGTGCAAGCGCGGAAAATTTATGAACGTCTTTAGGTGAAATTTCAAGCCGAGCTGGCATTGCAGAGTCCTCGGGGACCGAGAATTGCCGGGTCCACCAGATTAACTTCCCCGACACACGATTGGATGCACGCTCCCGCCGAGCGACAGGAGATTTCCTACAACGCCGAGGCAGGCTGGCGCCGCAACAAGGAGAGCGCCGCCAACCTGAAGACCGCCTGAGCCGCGCCGAACCAATCCGGAAGCCGATGGCGCCACCTTGGCTGTGGTGTCATCGCGCATGATTTGGCATAGCGTGCGGATGGTCGATCCCGTCCCGCACCCCTACTCCATCGAGGTCTCGCCGCTTACCAAGCCGGAGGGCCACTTCCAGTGGGCAATTCGCAAAAGCGGCAAGCTGATCGAGCGCTCCGACCGCCCCCACCGCAGCGAGGCAAAGGCCTTCGAAAGCGCCATGGAGGCCGTCGAGCGGGCCATGAAACCGGGAGCCGATGGCGGCCGTCGCTGAGGCGCGTCGATAGGGCATGGGCTGCACAGCTTGCCACAGTGCTACTGGTGGCGCCCTGAAACCCCGATAGGGGCCTTCACCGATGCCATCAGACAAGCGCGCCGACATCCGCTCAGCTCAGCGCTGGTCCGTGCCTGAGCGGCCGCCGGCATCGCGCCGCGGGCGTAGAAACTGGGTGGTCCGCTGGATCGGTGCCGCTAAAAGGCGAGCCTCCAAACCAGTCCCGGCGGAGAGATTGGCCAGCGCCCAAATCATTCAGTTGAGCTGGGCCGACACCTTCGGTCGGCCAGTACCCATTGCTCCAGCCCGCCTCTTACAGTTTGCGGGAGCCTTGGTGCCGCTGATGACCCTTTAAGGGCAGCAGAACGGCGGCTTGCCTGGGCCGTCGATCCACACCGCTCTCCTACGCTGAGCGACGCGCTCCCGGCACGCCCAATCCAATCGCCTTCGCGAGTGCAGAGCGCTGGGCGGCGTAGCTCGGGGCGGTCATCGGGTAATCTGCTGGAAGCCCGAAGCGCTCGCGGTAGCTCTTCGGATCGAGCCCGTGGCTCGTGAGGTGACGCTTGAGCGTCTTGTAGGCCTTGCCGTCGATGAAGCTGACGATCCCGTCGTGCCGGACCGACTTGCGGATCTGGGCAGGGGTCGGCTTCTCGACAGTGCGTTCAGCAGCCGCCTCGCTCGATAGGCTGGGTGTGCCGTCGGCCAGTCCGGCTATGGCCGCGTGCACATTGACGATCAATCCAGGGAGTTCGGCAACCGGAACCGGGTTGTTCGAGACGTAAGCGGCTACAAGTTCGCATACTAACTCAATGACGATCGAGCTACGATCTAAGGTTTCTTCCACCACTTCATCGG
Organism: Methylobacterium sp. yr668; assembly: GCF_900116245.1. Classification (NCBI taxonomy): domain Bacteria; kingdom Pseudomonadati; phylum Pseudomonadota; class Alphaproteobacteria; order Hyphomicrobiales; family Methylobacteriaceae; genus Methylobacterium; species Methylobacterium sp. yr668. The sequence goes on from NZ_FOZY01000044.1 coordinate 16,010, forward strand.
TTCCCAACTTAATCTGCGATCCCCCGATGATGCATCTGAGCGGCTGCTGCAACCCTGACTAGGGCAATTGCCGGTGGCATGCTCGTAATCCTATCGCTCGACTAACCCTCCCCGATCCCGCTCACCTGAGCCCAGGCGAGACGATGGGGCGCTCTTGCTGGCATCGCAGCTACTGAAGCCGCTCAGGGCCATCCATCAGGCCGAGCCGCAGGGCGAGCACTATGACCGCGCCGTCCGCGAAAGTCTCTCGATTGATCAGCCAGAGCGGGTAGTCGTTGCTCCAGGGCTCGACGGCGTAGCCGCAAGCGCGGAGCGCATGAACCGCTTCGAACAGGACGTCGTCGACGACGGTCATGCCGCGCCCATCTGCGCTCGCGTCTCAGTCACGCTGGTCGGCTTCCCTATCCGCAATCGCTCGTAGAGCTTCTACGGCGCGGCGGCGCCCCTCCTGTGTCTTGATCATGGACCACAGGCGCAGACACTCTTCCGTATCGACGGACGAGCTACTGGTGAAGAACCGCTCAACGGGCACGCCGAGCGCATCAGCGATCCGTTCCAGTATGAACCGATCGGGCTCAGCGGATTTTACCATGATGACCCGCACGATCGTCGTAGGATATTGTTCCCCGGAACTTCAATTTTGACCTTCATGTCAGCGGCTTATACGATGTAAATTGGACAAATTTCAAGGAAAACTATATTTCTGGCATCTGGCGCTCGGGCTTCAGCGTCACGGTAAGACTGAAGCCGAGGAGTGCTGTGAATGATTTTTGTCACGAAAGCGGACGGCGGCGTGAGCTACGTCAGTCCCGAGTGGACTGCCTTCACCGGCCAAGCAGCTGCCAAAGCCGTAGGACACGGATGGTTCGCCTGCATGCATCCTGAGGATCGCGAGGCCGCCGTCACCTTCCTGCGCAGCGCCCGTGATCAGCAGAGCGAGTACAGCCTCCGCACTCGCCTGCGCCGAGCCAATGGCAGCTACGCCTGGGTAATGATCGGCGCCGTGCCGTCCTACGGACCACCTGACCGTACCTTCCTAGGCTACCTCGGTTCCGTGACGGAGATCGCCGTCAGCGGTTCAGAGCCGTTGAGCGCCTACGGCACCCTCTCGCGCTTCGTCCCGCCACCCATGAGCCCGACGACTCCGCCAGGCTCGGCCCTGGAGGCCGTAGCTGACTACCTGCTGATCGCTCACGGGCTCATTGAGCAGGACCATGCCAAGGAGATGCTGCCCGTGCTGAGGCAGGCATTGATGGTGGCGGGTATGCTGCTGGCCCGGAACATGAGTTCGGTCGATCCAGGCGCACGAGCCCATTAGGGCCTGCTTCCGCTGCTATGATGGCCATGGGCCGGCGCTCTGCGGTGTCCAATTCCCCCGCCACGCCGACCCTCGCGCGACAGCCCGGCCTAGGCTTCACGGGTCAGGAGCGGAGAACTGGTCCGCACCAGCCTGTCGTCGCACGTCCGCCCACAACAGCGCCGTGTGGCGTCGCGAACGCCTCGGGCACATCAGCAGGGGGAAGCGTTGCTGTAACAGGTGTGCGTGCAGAAAAAAGGCCGCCCTGTTGGAGCGGCCCGAAGTCTTGGGAGGAAACGCCCTTGGGAAGAGCTGCGAAACCGCGACGCCATCGCGATCTTACACAGCCGACCTAAGCCTGCACGGTGCAGTGAACAACCGCCTGTAGGCTTCGCCAAGTGCATAAGTGACGCTAAACACCTGCTCAGGTGCGCTTACACACCATAGCTTTGGCTCCCGCGACATTGCGGGATCGAGCTTTGTCTGCCTTTGAGCCAGAGGCGGCAGTGTCACCTGTTCAGCGCGCCAGATCGTCGGCCGGCCCACCCGCATGCTGGCCCGAGTACCGGTAGGCCGGGGCCGCGCGGTTGTGGGTCACCGAGAGCTCTGGCAAGACCACCGAGGCATTGCCGGCGTAGCCCGAGTACGCTGAAGCCGGATAGGGGCTGTGCTTGCTGTCGATGCCCTGCGCCAAGGCGGGGGTAGCGACGGCAACCAGGGCGGCAGCGGCGAGCAGATGCAGCTTCATGACGATCTCCATGCGGGTTCGTTTGACTTCACGGGGAAGCCATCCGGTCAGTCGGGTCGCGTGAGGAAGATCGTCGGTGTGGCGGTCTTGATCGCGGCGGCTGTGCTTGGCCGGCTGTGACCTCTCAACGGCATGCTCTGCCAATCGTTCGCCAGGTTTTGTGCGCCGTGACACATCCTGGGCATCGGCTAGCTACTGGCGCTATTCGGCGTCCTCGGATGCGAAGGCGAGGCTGAAAACCTCGCTCCGCCGTCAAGCGCAGTCTTGACCGGCTATTTCATCGGTGGCTTGGATTTCTTGAGCCCATTCCTCGTAGAGTTCGAGGCAGATAATAAAAATGCCGCACGAGATCGCGATGATTACAGCCGACCAAAAAATCGTATCCAGCATGATTGCCTGCCGATATTTCAACTCCTAATCAATTCTTAAGGATCATGGTTAACAATCGATTAAAGTGCTTGATCCGCGTAGCTCGATTTTGACGCCGCGGCCGCTGGTGAGCTGTGCTGGTCAGCCCGGCGGGTCCTTAATCGCGGTATCGGGCTGCATGACTTCGAGAAGCCGGAGCATCTGATCGATGTGGCCTAGCCCGTGGATCGCGTCGACACACAGGTCAGCGTTGATCCAGTCGACCTGTGCGTTCCCGCTGGACGGGCGTGATTGAAGGTCGTCGATCACTGCCACTAGCTCAGACCGCTTCGCCTGGATGCTTTCCAGCAGCAGACTGATCCTCGCGGCCGTGAGGGTTGTCGCTCGGCCGCCAGCCAGCATCTCCGCGGCTGTGGCGTCGAGGCTTTGGAGCGCAGATCCCTTCAACGGCAGAGGGACAACCGATGCAGTCATTTGTTCGCCCCAGCTTGAGCGGCATGCGCGCTCAGAACAGAGCGACCAACGCGACGCCGGCGACCATCAGGACAGCTCCGAGTATCCGCCAGAGGCTTGCCGGATGCACAGGAAAGCCGACCCAGCCGTAGTTGTCGAGGACGATGGAGGCGGCGACGCCCACGGTCACGATGATGCCGAGGAACGAGGCGGCGCCGATGGCCGGCGAGGCGTAGAGCTGCGCGAGGATCAGCAGCACGCTGAACAGGCCGCCGAGCCACGCCCACCAAGGCACTTGGGCCAGTTGCTGTCCGGTCGGTACCTCAAGCTTGCCGATGGCGAGGCCTCCCAGCAGCAGCGCGACCGTACTCACAAGCAGGGTGATCAGCCCCGCTGTGACAGGGAGGCCGAGCGACTTGGATAGGGTCGCGTTTTGCCCGGGCTGGATCGCGTTGGCGATGCCGGCGAGGATGGTGAGACCGTAGAGAAACAGCATGCCGGGCTAGCACGCGAGCACGCACCTAAGGTCCGCAGGAAGGCGAAGACGCGGGCTTCTGCCGCAGTACCGATACGGTGGGTCTCGGGTTGGTCGGGAGCCAACCAAGGAGACAGCATGGCGGACAAGGCTGACGTGACGACCTACACCGTGAAGCAGGCGCTGGCCGCCAAGGTCGACGATCACATCGAGATCGCGATCGAGGCACAGGATGGCACCAAGCTGAAGCTCAAGGCGACAGCGGACCAGCTCGACGCCCTGGTGGGCGACCTAGAAACGATCCTGGACGGCGATGACGCGGAGGTTGAAGCGGCCGAGTAGCGATCTCCGGACGACTGCACCGTCGAAGGATGCCACTTCGCAATTCAGGAGTGGCATCACCGGGAACGCCGGCCCCTCAGGGCGGATCCTGGTATAGGTCAGCGTACTCGCATCGAAGGGCGGCGATCTGGCCCTGCAGCTCCAAAATTCGATGAGAGCGGACATTTCTGGCGTAGCCTAAGGCGAGACGTGAGTGCGACGCCTCTCCACCAACGCCGCCTGCAGCTCCCGACCGAGGTCGGACACCGTGAAGGGCTTGCTGAGCAGGCGCACGCCAGGATCAAGCATCCCGTTGTGGACGATGGCGTTGCGCGTGTAGCCCGTCATGTACAGCACGATGAGGTCGGGATGGGTGTCCTGGATGCTGTCGACGAGCGCACGTCCGGTCTCCCCCGGCATCACGACGTCGGTCAGCACTACCGTGACGTCAGGGTGCTCAGCGAGAGTGCGACGCGCCATCTCAGCTCCGTCTACGCCGATCGCTTGGCACCCCAACTCTCGCAGAGCGCTCTGGGCGAAGCTTCGCACACCGGCCTCATCCTCAACTACGAGGACCTTCTGTCCGGCAAAATCCGGCGATAGACGCGCTGACGTGACCTGGATGGCTTCCGGAGCGCTCAGACTGCGCGGCAGGTAGAGCTTGACCGTCGTCCCGACCCCGGGCTCGCTGTAGAGCTTCACGTGCCCGTTGGACTGCTTGGCGAAGCCGTGCACTTGGCTCAGGCCCAGCCCCGTCCCCTGTCCCACGCTCTTCGTGGTGAAGAAGGGATCGAACGCCTTGGCGAGCACCTCCTGGTTCATGCCGATCCCCGTGTCCGTGATCGACACCGCCACATACTGGCCGGACGTCACCTCGGCGTGGGCGTCAGCGTAGGCCTGATCGAGCATGGCGTTGGCGGTCTCGATGGTGAGATGGCCCTGGCCTTCCATCGCGTCCCGGGCATTCACAGCCAGGTTCAGGATCGCGCTCTCAAGCTGCGGCCGGTCGACCAGCGCTGGCCAGAGACCGCCGCCTAGAACCGTTTCGACCGCGATGCCTTCACCAAGCGACCGCCGGAGCATCTCGGACATGTCGCAGACGCACCGGTTCACGTCGGTTGGCTGTGGCTGCAAAGGTTGCAGCCGCGAGAAAGCGAGCAGCCGCTTGGTCAGCTCGGCAGCTCGGCGCGCCCCACTCAGCGCGTTCTCCGCCATAGCGCGAGCCCGCGTGTCTTCGGCCGAGAGGCGCCGCACGAGCATGTCGAGATTGCCGACGATAATGGCCAGCATGTTGTTGAAGTCGTGGGCGATACCGCCCGTGAGCTGCCCCAGGACTTCCATCTTCTGGGCTTGCCGGAGCTGTCCCTCGGCTCGCTCGCGGTGCGCGATCTCCAGGCGGAGTGTATCGTTCGCGACTTGAAGATCGCGGGCATGCCTCCGGTCGGTCCGGATGACCAGCCAAGCGAGGGCAGCAGCCAGAGCCAGGGCGACGGCGATAACTGCAGCCAGGATCGACCGACGGAACGCGGCCCGGTCAGCGCGCATGGCTTGCAGTTCCACCTCTGCTCGATCGAACTCTGCGGCGGTCGCCCGGATACGCCTCATCAGGTCGCGTCCGGCGTTAGTGCGCACGATGGCCAGCGCTCCCGCTTGGTCGCCCGCCTGCATGCGCTCAGTTGATCGTGCGAGTTCAGCAATCTTATCGTCGATGATGGGGCGGAGCTGATCCAGCCGAGCTTGCTGCCCCGCGTTGTCACCCGTGAGTGCTCGTAGGTGCGCCTCAGCGCCCGGCAACTCGCGGCCAGCCCTCGTGAACGGGTCGAGGTAAGTCGGGTCGCCGGTGAGAAGGAAGCCGCGCTGTCCTGTTTCCGCCTCCTGGATGAGCCGGATTAGGCGTCCTTCGGCTTGCCGTACTTCAGCAGAATGAGCGGACCACGCATCGGCATCCGCACTGGCCAGAGCGGCGGCGGCCGCTGCCAATCCGGCGAGAACGAGCAGGACGAACCCACCGATCATCGCGACTGTGTCGCGGGATCCGGCAACGCGTCGAACGGACCGACCCTTCAAGTTGCATCCTCTGCACCGCGAAACTCGCGGCTTGGCCGTACCGACATAGGAGCCGCGCTCGGCGCGACCATCGAGCATCAACTCAGGGTGGACGACGCGCTCGCCGACGCGTTCGTCATATCGGCCACACGCAGACCGTCACCGCATAGCTCGGCCAGACCTACCGCCCGCGAGAATTCTCACAGGATCGCTTCGGCCAAGGTCGACCGCTGCCCCTCGGCAGCCCTTCGACGTTGCCGTATCCACAACCTGCCTTTGTGGATCTCCCTTACCCGTGGGGTGCATCGTTTTGCACCCTATGTCGCCTAGCAGCGCCGGGGCCGCGGAACGCCCTCCCCGCCGGAGCCATTGAAGCCATTCCCGGCTGATAATCCGGAGCACGTTCGGATCGGACTTCCGGCCCGGGTGGCGCCGCTCCTGGATGGTCAGGAGCCCGTCGCCCTCGGCTAGCCGGATGGCAGCCTGGGCCAGCCGCCGGCACACACCCGCCCGCGCTGCGATGGCGTCGATGCACAGCCCGCAGGCGCCGTTGCGGGCCATCTCGTCCCCGACGATCCGCAGGACCGCGAGTTGCCCGGTGGTGAACCTGCTGGCGAGGGCCGGCGGCATCGGCCCCGAGCAGGCCAGCCGTCGGCGCCGCTCGATCGCTACGGATCGCTCAGGAGCCCGCTGGAGGCGCTTGGGCGGAAACAGCGTCACTCGGCCGAGCGGAATGCCGACGGGCACCACGGCCTCGCGGATCGCAGCCCTACGGGTGTGCAGCGCCTCGGCCAAGCCCTGCGCCTCTGAGTCGGTCACGGTCTCGGCGGCGTGGGCCTGCCAGATGGTGCGCGACAGGCTGTCGAGCTGCGCGAGCGTGCGCGCGTCGTCGATCGCCGACCGCATGGTGGCGTGAAACATCGATCCCGGTCCCTCACGGGCCGCGGCTAGGGTCCAGGCAAAGCCTTCCCGGTGCGAAAAGCGGTGCTTTCGCTTGACTCCCGAGGGGAGTTCATGGCTTGTGGGGGGTATTCGACACCGGCCCCACCAGGCCCCAGGTTTTCAGCACCCTCGTCCTTGCCGGGACGGGGGTGTTGGCTTTTCAGGGTCTATCTCGCGGCGATGGTCTCCTGAATGGCCGGCTCACGACTCGCCGAGGCGAGCACGGCCGTGACCGCCCATGTCGGCCGGGCGACACGGTTAAGTCAACGTTGGGCTGGTGCCGTGCCGCGTCGGTAAGGTGGCTTTGACGGATCGCTCGTAGCCTAGCCGCTCAGCGGAAGCCGACAGGTGCCCCGTGCGATATCCATGGCGTCGCCAAGCTCTCATCGTGATGGCGGCCCTGTTGGCGTCGCCGGTGGCATCGGCAGGGGCAGCGCCGACGAGCCGTAAGGCAGACCGTGACGCTGCCTACCTGCAAGAGGCGTTTGGCCACGATCTCTGCACCCGCAACGATCGCGAGCTACGCACGCTCACCAAAGCCCTGAGTAAAAAGTCGGGCGCGGCTACACGCTAGAACTTCGCGGCATCGCTCGTGCCTCTGCAGCGTGCAGCAGCTTACCTAGTGTAGCTTTGGATCGTCGGCGCGTGCGGTGCGTGGCATCGGCTTTGCCGACCTCTCGACGAGCAATGACGCAGCGATTTCGCGGCCGAGTTCGAGCATCACGGCTTTCAAGTGTGGTTCAAGGCGGGAGACACGATCGGCATCAAGCTCGTGCATCAGTTCCCATATTTCTAGAACACGCTCAGCCATACGCTCCACTGGCGAGCTCATCGTCTCAGTCGCCGATAGAAAATGTGTGGAGCCCTGAAGGAGGCCATCGATCTGCATGTCAGTTATATCGATGACGATCCCGCGCCCGCGAACTCGACCAGAGGCGTCCCGCTCGAAATAGCCGCGCGACAGTACCCAACGGACGACACCAGGTTCGGGCACGATGCGGTGTTCCCAAGCGAACGATCCGCCTTCATCGCGCACGCGGCGCCGATCTACGGTATCGCCAGCGAGGTCGTCCGGGTGGAAGATCGCGGAAAGCCGTTCCCACGAGATACCCTCCGCTGCCTCAGCTTCGGACAAACCGAAGATGCCAGCCATGACCGCGTCACAGCGGACGCGATCGGCGGCAACGTCATCCTCCCATACCCCGATATTGAGGGCAGTGAGCGGAAGCGACGCTGACGAGAGGGTAGGTTCCGATCGCCGGCGCGGCATATGCCGTCGAGCTCCTTAGAAAGGCTTGAATGTCTACAATCACAACTTTTCGTTGCGAAGCAATCTGGGTATAGGTCGCACGGTTACAACCGAAGGCGGGCCCAGTATGGGCGAGCGCGATAAGGACGATGGGCGCGATTTCGGACTCTCGCCGAGGGACCGCGACAGGCTGGCACGCGAGCGTGAGCGCAAACTGCGGCTATTGAAGCGCCTCGGCGATGCTGTGGGCAAGCCGCCTGAGTACTTCTTTGAAGCCGTTTCCGAGAACGACGCCACCAAGAACGAGCCGGACGACGGTAGCCAACGTTGAGAGCTTGGCTCCCCTGAGGCTTGCCCTGATGCTGACCGCGGTTCTTCGTCAGTCTGGCGCTGTTCAGCTTGCTGGGGTATCAGCCCCCCATGGCCAAGCGCGCGAAGCAACTGCCTCAGGATCGAGGTTTCGTCTTGTTCGACGTCGTCTTCGAAGACGGCAGCCGCGCCTCTAACCGGCGCGTGCCGATGGAGATCCTAGGCGGCCTCGACGGCGACCAGCCTGCCCGCGAACTCATTGAGCAGCAGGAGTCCGAGATCGCCGAGAAGGCGGGTCGACCGCTGCGGGCGATCCGGAGCCTGACTCGGGCCGCTAAACCGGAGCCCAAGCCAATCCGGGACTAGGGACTTTTTATTCGATGCCTTTTACAGCGTCGCCCTCACCTGCTCGACGTGCAGTGGCTCTGGCGGGTCCCGCCATCTCTGTCTGATCCCAGCGAAAAGAGCAGGGCCGCCGACCCTTATGGTCGATCTCCATACGGTGGGATGTCCACGAGTGTCCCGATCAGACGCCGCAGAGCCTGATGCTCCGGTCCCCCGGCACTTCCTCGCAGGAAGGCGCCCAGCTCAATGTGAGATAGCCGGCCTCCCGAGGGGGCATTCGGCTGGTGGATGACAAAAGCTCGACCGCTCTCGGGCTCTCGTCCGAGATACCACGTATCCCCATTTGGGCTTCGGTACAGTTCTCGCCGCTCGGTCATGAACGTGCACCTGCTTATGATCGACATAGGGTACGCGAACGAGGAGCATTGTGGGAGAGCCCTGGGCCTAAATAGCTGCTATCAGGCGGCCTACTCGGACACGGCAACAATTTTTGGAGGCGACGATGACCGAGCTTGAGCGGGTCGAGCGCGAGATCGCTATTCTGCAAGAGAACGTCCGGTCTTCGACGCGCGTGCTCAGCGACACGAACCTGTCCCAGGACGCTGCCCACCGAGAACGAGCGAGCATCGAGCTTTATCGGCACCACCTCGACGAATTGCTCATGAAGCGTGACGGTCTGCAGTTCCTGGCAGACGAGTAGGGACCGCTCGCACTTAGACAACGGCCTCCGGCTCCTCGGCCACCAGCAGGTTGCCGGCTGCCTCGTGGATGGCAAACCAGTAGCGAGCAAGACGCAGCAGCGTGCGTTCGGCTCGTTCCAGCCCAGGACGGACCCTTGGAAGATCCGCTTCCATGCCGCTTGAGAGCCAGGCTCCGGATGTTTCCGCAACCGCCAGGGATCATTCGCGAGATCCGTGGGTTGGTATGTTGCACCGCAACAATCTCAGTGATCATCCGTCGGCCGCGCGTGTTCCCCGCTGCCGCTCGGATTGCACGACCCGCCCATCTGGCTGAGTGCGGATCAACCGCTTGCGGTACAAAGGATCCCTTCATGCGCCTCGAACTCTCTCTGGCGGCTTCAGCCCTTTTGCTCGGCCTCACGCAGCTCCCGGCTCGGGCTAGCTCTTGCGCCGAGCAAATCGGGACAATCGAACGCCGGCTCGATAGCGCCGGCGCTGTTCACGTGGCCGGTCTCCGCGACGGGCATACGATCCGCAGCAGCCATTCGCCGAAGGCTCTCGCAGCAGCTCCAACTGGCGAGCCCAGTGATGCCGCGATGATCCCCACCTCAGCGCATGTCGCTGACGCACTTCGGCTTCTCAGCCGAGCGGTTGAAGAGGATCGCCTGGGCCATCAGCGGGCGTGCGAGGACACGATGACCCAAGCCAAGGGCATGATCGGCGCGCTGCCGTAGGATGGCGCAGGAAGTCCCGGCGCGGCTTCGACCCGCGCCGGCTCCACTGCATGGCTTCAGAGCGATCCGATTGATCGTGGAGCATGTCCCACAATCCAACAGGATCATCGCATGACACGCCATTCGTCCACCGGCCATTGGCTCGTACCGACGCTACTCGGATCCGTTGCGGCTCTCGCTACGTCGGCGCTCTACACTGCCTCAAAGACGCGAGCGGCCGAGCGCCAGACCCCGCCGATCGGCCAGTTCCTGACCGTCGACGGAGTGCGACTGCACTACGTCGAGCGGGGCCGCGGTGATCCGCTGGTGTTGATCCACGGCAACGGCATGATGATCCAGGATTTTCTGGTCAGCGGCATCGTCGACGATCTCGCCAAGCGCTACCGGGTCATCATCATCGATCGGCCCGGCTACGGCTACAGTGATCGCCCGCGCGGTCTCTGGACGCCGCGCGCCCACGCTACGCTGTTCCAGAAGGCACTTCAGCAGCTCGGCGTCACGCAGGCCGTCGTGCTTGGACACTCCTGGGGTGCGCTGGTCGCGGTCGCTCTCGCGCTTCAGGCCCCGCAGCTCGTCCGCAGCCTCGTTCTGGCCTCCGGGTACTACTACCCAACGCTGCGCGCCGACGTGATGCTTTCGTCCCCGGTGGCTATCCCCGGGATCGGTGACCTGATGCGCCACACCGTGTCGCCCGTGGTCGGTCGGATCCTGCAGCCTGCTCTGATCAAAGCCATGTTCGCACCGGCCGCCATCACAGAGCGCTTCGACCGCGAATTTCCGAAAGCCATGATGCTGCGGCCGGTACAGCTGCGGGCCTCAGCGGAGGACGCCGCGCTCATGACACCGGTGACTGTCGAGCTTCAAAAGCACTACCGTGACCTGAAGCTCCCGGTGGTCATCGTCGTAGGCGGGGACGATCAGATCGCCGACGTCGACCGCCAGTCGAAGCGGCTGCACAGCGAGCTACCCCACAGTGACCTCGTCGTCGTGCCCGGCATGGGCCACATGATCCAGCATCTGGCACCGACAGAGGTCATCGTAGCGATCGACCGCGCCTCAGAGCTGGTTCGCGAAGCTGCCTAATGAACCGGCTCTCCTGCGAGCTTCCGTTTCCCATCTACAGCGGGCCCCGCATTATGCCCGTTCCAGCAGGTCGATGAGCAGCGAGCCGGCCGCCGCGATGACATTCCCACGTCCGCGCCACGGCAGGATCTCGGCCTCGGCCATCGGCTCGGCCGCCACCGCTGGCAGCACGGTCTCGGGCTCCTCCTGCTCCCGATCCTGATCACCGCCGCGCATGCAGACGACCTGGCTACCATCGTGGTTCTCGGGAGCCGCCAGGGGCATCGCCGTCCATGGGCTTCCCCGTACCGACGGATCAGGCTGCCGCCTTAGCGAAGGCCGCTCGCCTTCTGCAGGATCATGGCGTGGATTGGCCGCCTCTGCTGACGCAGGTGCTGCACGAGCTGGCGGGCAAAACCGGCAGACCGAACCCCTCGCCGGTCGTCGAGGTTTCAGCAGACGGTGATCTGCAGGGCCTCACGCGCTTCTTCGCGGGTTTCCGCACGAAGGATCAACAGTGACCTACACCGTCGAGGAACTGGCTCCCGGCAGCTACGATGTGCTGCTCGATGGCATCGTGATTGCGGCTCTGGTTCGGGGCATCTCCCGCAGTGGGCCGAGCGACATGTGGCAAATCGAGCTGCTCGACGAAATGCCGGCAGCCCAGAGACCCGCGCCGTTCACATCCCAATGGCGCACCTTCGAGTCGCGTCCAGCGGCGCTGGCATGGCTTCGGATCAAGGAGACCGACCCTGAGAAGGCTGGATGAACCCGATCTGGAGCCGTCTCACGGCGATCGGTGTAGCGGTCGTGCTCGTCACGGCGGAGCGCCTGCTTGAAGCGGTCGGCCTGGAGTACGCGTTCGAGGATTGCGCCTTTGCAGCCTTCGCGGCTGGCATCGTCGTAGCAGCAGCGGACCTTCGAACATGACCGCCGGCCTGGAGTTCATCCCCGAGAACGGCGGCGGGGCCGGGATCCGGTTCCGGGAGCGGAAGGGCTAGCGATGGCGACGCAGGCCTACCGCCTGACCTTCACCCTCCGCTTAGCTGGCTCGGATGCCGACACCACCCGTCAGACGGTGACCATTACCTCGCGAACGGCGGAAGAAGCGTGCGCATCCGGCGAAGGCCGCCTTGTTTGGAGGTTTATCGGCGTCCAGCTTTTCGGTGATCTGATCCGGCATCGGTGCTGGCATCGGTGCTGGAGATGCTCGGATGGACGATGCGACCTACGTCCGGCGCCGCCGCTGGAGTCCTCAAGAGAAGCGCGCTGTCGTGACGGAGTCTGTGACCAGCGGCAACGTGATCGCGACGGCCAAGCGCCACGGCATCCAGGCGCAGCAGATCTATCGCTGGCGTGAACGGCTGGAGGCGCGGCCGGCCTGTGGCGCTTTCCTGGCTGTGGCGGTCGCGTCGGATCCAGGGCCGTCCAGTCCGGCACCGCTGTC
>NZ_FOZY01000023.1:0-90330 GCF_900116245.1 Methylobacterium sp. yr668
CTAGTGGTGCGAGTCTAACACTTGGTGCCCGCGCTTCGCGGCCTGGATGATGCGATCCGGGTCGGCGGTCCAGACGAAGGGCTTCGGGTCGCCGTTGCTCTCGGCGATGAAGCGTTTGATGGCGGCCTGCACCTCGATCAGCGATCCGAACACGCCGCGTCGGAGCCGGCGTTTTGCGAGCTTGGCGAAGAAGCCCTCGACGGCATTGAGCCACGAGGCTGAGGTCGGGGTGAAGTGGAAGGTCCAGCGCGGGTGGCGGCCGAGCCAAGCACGGACCTTCGGGTGCTTGTGGACGGCATAGTTGTCCAGGATCGCGTGGACGATCTTGCCCTCCGGAACCGCCGCTTCGACCGCGTTGAGGAAGCGGATGAACTCCTGATGTCGGTGGCGCTGCATGCAGCGGCCGATCACCTTGCCCTCCAGCACGTCCAGAGCGGCAAACAGGGTCGTCGTCCCGTGGCGCTTGTAGTCGTGGGTGCGCGTCGTCGGGTAGCCCGGCTTCATCGGCAACGGGGCCTGCGTGCGGGCGAGCGCCTGGATCTGGCTCTTCTCGTCGACCGAGAGGACGACGGCATGAGCGGGCGGATCGACGTAGAGCCCGACGACGTCGCGCAATTTGGCGGCGAAGGCTGGGTCGGTGGAGAGCTTGAACTGCCGGACCCGATGCGGCTGTAGGCCGTGCCCCCGCCAGATCCGCTGCACCGACGAGACGCTGATGGCCGCGGCCTTGCTCATGGCGGCGGCCGTCCAATGCGTGGTCTCGCCGGGCGGATCTCCTTGCGTCAGAGCCACTACGCGCGCCGCCACCTCCGGCCCCAGCGGCGGGATGCGCGCCGGCCGCGTCTTGTCCCGAAGGAGTCCGTCGACGCCCTCCTGCGCGAAGCGGTCCTGCCAGCGCCAGACCACCGTCTTGGACACGCCTGCCTCACGCATGATCGCGTGCGTCCCGAGTCCATTGGCACTCAGCAGCGCGATGCGGGCGCGCCAGACGTGCTTCTGCGACGTGTTTCGATCCGCAACGAGTGCTTCGAGCCGAAGGCGATCCGAGGTTGAGAGCGTGAAAGATATACCACTGCGCATCCCGCTAGACTCGCAGGATGGGCCTCAAACCGAAACCCCACACGGACTCAACCGTTAGGGCTCAACCACTAGGCCGCGGAAGCGACTTGTACGCTGGCTCACAGGACTGTCTATCAAAAAATCTAGGTAACCCAATAGGGCCGATGAGCAAAAATCCGCTCCGCCGACAGCCTTGCTCGGTATCGGACCGACGGCCTCTTCCATGCCTCGCTATAGCGTAGCAGGTGGCGGAGTGTCTCAGACGGGTGGGATGCAGATGGTCCTGTGTGGATGGCTCCCGCATTGCAAGTGGCGAATTGAGCTTCTGACGCGTTGGTCGGGTGCAGTCTTGTGTCCGGCCTGTCGATGCAGTCGTTCATGTTGACCGCTGGCCCTGATGGTATCCGCGAGCTGGGTCCCACTCTGCTTCGCGGGCTATGACGCCCTGGACAGGCCGCGGCGTGTCCCGGCTCCCGGTCTGACCGGTTCGCCATCAACTCTCATCGTCCTCGCAACCTGGAAACGTCTCCTTCGCGTGCTGTCAGGCGGCCGTGGCCGCCGGTGCGCGGTAGGTGCCGCCGCGGGTCATGATCGCCCAGGCGACCCGCGCCGTGCGATTGGCCGCCGCCACGGTCACCACGCGCACCGGCTTGCGCTGCAGCAGCGCCGGCAGCCGCGGGTCGACCGAGGTCGGTGTCGTCTTCGCACGCCGGACCAGAGAGGTCATGCCGACCACGAGCAACCCGGTCACCACGCGCTGGGCTAACGGCGGCACCTCGGCTGCGTCTCCGGCCGAGAGTCGGGTCGCCAGTTCGAGCGCGTGCCGCAGGCCCCGCGCCATCTCGATCCCGAACTCGGCGAGCAGGCCGCGGATCATGTTCACCAACTGCGTGCGTTGCTTGACCAGCAGGTCGCGCGTCCGGTGCAGCGCCAGCGCCGCCTGCTGCTCGGTCGACTTCACCGGCACGAAGCGCATGCTCGGGCGCGTCACCGCCTCACAGATGGCTGCGGCATCGTTCGCATCGGTCTTACCGCGCTTCACGTACGGCTTCACGTAAGCCGGCGGCATCAGCCGCACGTCGTGGCCGAGGCTCATGAGCTCCCGGGCCCAGTGGTGCGCTCTATCACGCTTGGCGGCAGCGCACGCCCTCCGTCCGTGCCGTGGCGGATGCCGCGTTGTTGAAGCAGATCCGCACCGCTAACGCTGGGTCGGGCGAAATCTACGCTGCGCCGCGCGTGCACGCTACGCTGGCAGCGCAGGGCGCACGACACGGACGCAAGCGCATTGCGCGGCTGATGCGCGAGGCGGGCCTTGTCGGCGTCAGCCGCCAGCGCGGAGGCGTCGTGACCACTCGACGCGACCGGGAGGCTCGCCCCGCGCCCGATCTCGTGGACCGCACCTTCTCGGCCGAGGCCCCCAACCAGCTCTGGGTAGGTGACATCACCTTCGTGCCGACCGCCGCGGGCTTCCTCTACCTCGCCGTGGTGGTCGACGCCTGGAGCCGGCGCGTCGTGGGCTGGTCGATGCCCGGCGGGCCCAAGACGAAGCAGCTCGTCGACGCCTTCACGACGGCTGGGGGCCTATTGATCGACCCCTCGGACGCGGATCTCCGTGTCTTCGTCGCTCTGCGCGACCTGCACACGCGGGCGCAAGAGGAGGGCGCGTCCGATCGGTTCGAGCGTTGGATCCGTGCCGAGCAGCCGCTCGTGAGCACGGCGTTCTTCCGGAATGCGGGTCTCGCCCATGCGGCGACAGTCGGCCAAGTTCAGGTGAAGGATCAAGCGGTGGGGGAGGGGGCTGCGGTTCCGGTCCACTCGCCGGTCCTCGACGTTCAAGCCGCCCCCGAGAACTCGCTCGTCGCGAAAGGATCCGCTTCGCCCGTAGCAGCTCGCACCGAAGCGGATGCGATACCGGTCGGGCGTCGGCTCACCCCTGGCGCGCCCGGCGTGAGCCTGCCGCTGCGGCTTCTGCCTCGCCACACCGCAATCATCGCGGGCTCCGGTTCCGGCAAGACCGTGCTCTTGCGCCGCCTCGTGGAGGAGGCCGCTCTCGCCGGGCTTCCGGCCATCGTGATTGACCCCAACATACGCGAGGCCGGGAGGAAGGGGAACGGATCGTCCGCCCATGGCAACCGACGTCTGGCGGCGTTCGAGGCTTGGATCGTCGAGGCGAAGGCGAGCGGCATCCGAGCCGCGCAGACGTTCGCCAGCGGGCTCGTCGTTGATGCGGCCGCGGTAAGGGCGGCGTTGACGATGCCGTGGAGCAACGCTCAGTCCGAAGGCCAGATTACGAAACTGAAGCTGATCAAGCGACTGATGTACGGCCGGGCCGGCTTCGACCTCCTACGCCGTCGCGTGCTTCTGGCTCCTTGACCCACACGAAATGACGAAGAGCCACTTATGCGGAGCAAGTCCAAACTCTAGCTCAGTCGGCGCCGGTAAAGGTGCCGGATCGCGAGTAGGGGAGGGGGCGGAGGACAACTAGTATATCGGAGATCGACCAAACTCCTTGTTGCAGTGATGATCCCGGCGGGTTATCCGACTGAATTGGTTTGCGATACTGTAATTCGCATAACAAACATTATGGAATGCGGCGATGAACTCCGCATAACAGGCACTTATACTACGATCTGACCCCCGGCGTCATCGCGAATCATCGCGAAGGACGGCTGCAGCCCGCGACCAGGGCGGCGAGACCGCTCCGGGCGCCGGCCAGAGGGATCCGCTGCGTGTCGCCAGAGAGCGTCACGCGAAGGGTCTTGCCGGACAGGATGCGCACCCAGTCTTGCGTCAACGTTGTCGTGGTCTGGAGCACGATCTGGTCGTCGAGTTCCAGCTGTTTCGCCCGCATCGGCAGCGAGAGCGTGCCGCCCTCCGAGGCGAACTCGACCTCGGCCCGGGTGCCGTCCCGAGCGCGGTCTCTGTCGTCGTAGTAGTCGACACTCAGCTGTCCGCCCCGCGTGTCGCAGGTGAGCGCGAGGCTCTGCGCGCCGCTGTCCGGAATCTCGTAGGCAAGATGGACGCGACCGTCCCCTTCCCGCTTCTGCCAGCGCATCTCCTGCGCCATTGCAGGGACTCCAAGACAAGACCCTAGAATTGCCACGGTAAGAAAAGTGATCTCACGGCGCATGGCCTTCGATGTCCTCACGCTTCGTCCATGGAGATGCTGCATGATGGGTGGATTCTGTTCCGAGCGTGTATCCGGCCGGTGGCGCGTGCTCGATGATGCTGCGTGCCAGGACGGAAGGCCGTGGAAGCCCCCGGCGCTGTCGGGCGGCCTGTCGTCGCCCGACATGTGACCGTCTTCGTCGACGCCGGGTCGAGCGCCAGCCCTTGTCCGCATGGTCGAAGGCGTGTGCCTCGGGCGATCCGGGGGCCGCCGTCGATCGCGCGGAGCGCCAGAGCCGTCACGATCGCGTCCGGGAATGCGCCGAACCCGTCTTCATTCCTCTCACACGCGCCCTGCGGCCGTACGGCTGCGCGCCGGCGTTGCCTCACGGTGGCGCTCCCTCTGTCATGCGAACCGCAGCCAGCAGAACAGAGCCACGGTGCCCAAACCTGTCCGATGGCATCGTCGGAGCCGGTGGCCCTGTCCAGAGGACTAGCTCATCGCCGCGCCGTGACGTTCGCTGCAGCGCGGGGTACCATACGAGGGCGCTAGACATGGACAAGCCCCGTGCTCTTCCGGCGCAACACCGGCCGGACCCGGAGCCGACGGCACGGATGCTGCCGGCGCGCTGTGCGAGATGGATGAAGTCTTTGGGAAGCGTCCGGGACGCGTCGGCGGGATCTCGACAACGGTGCAGGACCGGCTCGACCGCCCGCCCCTCGATCCGTGCGAGGCACGGGGAGATGCGGGTCACAGCGCCCTCCCCTCTCCGCGGCCATCGGGCGTCTCCGGAGGGCGGCGTGCCCGCCGACCGAACGTTCCGGCGCTGACGAGGATCGAGCATGCCCCGTTTGGCGATCACCGGCACTGAGCAGCGATACAACACGGTCGCGGCCATCGAAGACGGCGGGCGGTGGCGCATGATCCTGCCCTTTCCGCAGGACTCGATCCGGGCCGCCGCCCTGGTCGGCGCCGCGGGGCTGGTCTGCCTGTCCGATGACGGGGAACTCTGCCTGATCGACTGGCGGGCGGGCCGGGATCGCGTGCGGCGCCGCCTGCCGGGCGAGGGACCCTTCAATCACAAGCTGTTCGTCACCCGCGATGCCGACCGGATCGCGGTCTATCGGAGCCATGGACCGAAGAACGACGAGCAGTACCTCGACGACATCGTCGTCCTGCGGGCGTCGGATCTCGAGATCCTGCAGCACGGGCGCGGACTCGTCTGGCATGCCGATGGCCCTGTCGGGTCCCTGTCGCCCGAGGAGGCCTATCCACCGCGCCCGGACGGGCCGGCCATCCTGACCATTCACGGCGACCTGTTCGAGGATCCCGGAGGGCGACTGGCCTTCATCGGCTTCCGGTGCGGGCCGGGCGGGTCGGCCTACGGGTTGTGTCGGCTCGAACGGGCCGGCGCGACGCTGCGCTACGACCCGCTGCCGGACGCGGTGAAGCCCTACTGGTTCAGCCCCAGCGGCCGCTACGCCGTCACGCCGCACTCCGATCCCGCGCGCGGGGGCCCACCGGAGGCAGCGGCCGATACGGGGGACGCCGGCCCTCCCCGCCTCGGACAGGCCGTCGAACTCTGGACAACCGGGCCCGTCGCCCGCGCGGCGACGCTCGTCGCGCGGCCCGGCTCCGAGCCTCCGCGCGCGATCACGGAGGTGGCCTGGGAGCCCGACGAGCGGGCGTTCTGGATCAAGTCGGGGTATTTCTGGGATCGGACCACGGACTTCCAGCGCATCGGCCTGGACGGCACGCGCTCGCCCGTCTTCTCCTTCGCGCGCTACGACGGCGCGAAGGCCGTCTCCGCCTTCGCCGACGTGGCGGATGCGGAGCGGGTCGAGATCCGCTTCTTCAGCGACTCCGTCTACATCCCGCGCGCTCGGTGCGCCGACGCGGCGCCCGCCCGGACGATCACCCCGGAGGAGGACGGCTATCGATCCCGGCCGTCGGCAGGCCCGAGCGCGTCGGCGGTCCGGCGCTTCCTGGCGCGCTCGCAGCCGGTGGTCACCGTCGCGGCGTTCTCGGCCGCCGCCATCGCCGAAACCCTGGACGCGCTCACCGGCCGGATCCGAGCGGATCTGGGGGGACTCCTGCGGGGCGACGTGCTCGCGTTGACCTTCGAGGTCGGCGGGCGGGCGATGACGGAATCGGCCTTCTTCGCGCGCATCGCCCGCGAGCGCGTTGCCGTGGTCCCGGCGCTGCGCGCACTCCTCACGACTTATCTCGCGGTCCAGCCGGGGGTGGTGGAGGCCAGGAAGCTGTATCGCCAGCTCTGGGGGCCCGAGGACGATCAGGGTGCGCTGGCACCGGCCATGCAGGCGCTGCTCCACCTCGATCCGACGGCCCACGACGTCTTCCGCGACTACCTCGCCCAGCGCGACGGGGAGCACGAGGTCTACTCCACCGACGTGATGATGAGGACCTACATCGCCGAGGCGGGCTGGCGCGACCGGGCCATGATCCGGTTCGGTGTCTATTTCGCGCTGATCCGGTACAGGGATGGCCTGATCACCCTGAGTGGCGGATTCCTGGAGGAGTACGGCGTCCTCGATGCCGCCGAGGGCCTGCTGGAGCCCGCCGACTTCGCCGCGCTCATCCTCGAGGAACTCGACGGGTTCGCGGCGCACCCCGATCTCGACTGTCGCCTCGGGAGGGACGACCTCTACCGCGAGCTCCGCGCGAGCCTCGCGACCACCGCTTACGGGCGGACGGTCCTGACGGCGCTCGCGGCCCGATCCGCCGCGCCGTCCCGCCTCGCGTGAACGACCCGCGCGCATCGCGCGGCGGTCCAGCACCCGCGGGGCTGCCGGCCGAACCGACCTGTCCCCACTGACGTCCGGGCCGACAATCGATACGGTGGCGGGCGATGTACAAGCTCCCGCCCGGCAGCCTCTACCGGCTCCGCACCCTCGCGCAGACCGGCGCCCGCTTCTATCAGGTCAGCGGCTACATGCGGCGCATGGAGGTCCTGGGACTGGTTCTCGCGACGGGTCGGACGGATCCGGACACGAAGACCGTCGAGTACCGCATCACCGAAGCCGGCCGAGCCGAACTCGAGGAGCGTCACGGTCCGGCCTGGCCCGGCTCGGCCGAGGACGAGGCCTGACGCGCGGCGACGGCGCGACCCGAGCGCGATGGCCGGTGTCGCAGCCGCCGCGCGGCGCGAGCGGTTCAGGGAGAGGCCGCCGGCAACGGGGCCGTGACCGGGGCCGTGCCGGCGGATCGTCGACGGCTATCGGCTGCTGCCACCGCTGCCGCCCTGCGGCGACGGGCGCTCCGGCTGGTTGGCGTTGCCCGCGGCTGAGGAGCTGTTGGAACGCGTGTCGGCGGCTTGCCCGGTCGGCGACCCCGTCACCGCGCCCGGCGCGCCGGTCGCGCCCGATTGAGGCGTGACGACGCCCGAGGAGGTCGGCGGCGCGCCCGGCGCGGTGGCCGGCGCCTGCGCGTAGGCCGTCCCGGCGAGGACGGCCGCCAGCGGCGCAGCGGCAGAGACAGTACGCAAGAGAGTACGGTGTTTCATCGGGACCTCAATCATGGATTGAAGTCTTCAACGCCGGATGCGGGAAGAAGGTTCAGGGCGGACGAGAGCCGCCTTCGCGGATCTCGGTCCTGAAACGGCCCCGTCCGGCGATGAGCCGGACGGGGGCTCGCGGGTCGCCCCCGGATCAGGCGGCTCGGACGGTGGCCATGAAGCGCCCCACCTCGGCAGCGAGATGCTCGGATTGGCGCGACAGCTCGGAAGCCGCTCCCAGAACCTGGCTCGCCGCCGCGCCCGTCTCCTCGGCCGCGCCGGCCACGCCGGCGATGTTGCTGGTCACTTCGCCGGTGCCCATCGCGGCCTGGCTGACGTTGCGGACGATCTCCTGCGTCGCCGCGCCCTGCTGCTCCACGGCCGCGGCGATCGAGGTGGCCACGTGGCTGATCTCCTGGATCCGCACGGTGATCGACCCGATGGCCGATACGGCCTGACCGGTGGAGGCCTGAACCCGGGCGATCTGCCCGGTGATCTCCTCGGTGGCCTTGGCGGTCTGCTCGGCCAGAGCCTTCACCTCCGTCGCCACGACCGCGAAGCCGCGGCCGGCGGCACCCGCGCGGGCCGCCTCGATGGTGGCATTCAGGGCGAGCAGGTTGGTCTGTCCCGCGATGGTCGAGATCATGCCGACGACGTCGCCGATGCGCGCGACCGACGCGCTCAGTTCCTGCACCAGCGCGCCGGTCTGGTCGGCCTCGCTGACCGCCACCCGCGCCATGTCGGCGGAGCCGTCGACCTGCCGGCCGATCTCCTGAACCGAGGAGCCGAGTTCCTCGGCGGCGGCGGCGACCGTGTTGACGTTGCTGGCGGCCTCCTCGGCCGCGGCCGCCACGGTGGTCGACCGGCCAGCCGTCTCGGTGGCCGTCGCCGTCATCGTCTGCGCCGTGGCCTGGAGCTCGGTGGCCGAGGACGAGACCATGCCGATGATCCCGCCGACCGCGCGCTCGAAACCGTCGGCGAGCTCGACCATCGTCCGCTTGCGTTCGACGGCCGCCGCCGCGTCGGCAATGCGCCGGATCTCGGCCTGCTCGGCGGCCTTCTGGGCCACCATGGCCTTGATGCCCTCGACCGCCTTGCCGACGGCACCGATCTCGTCGCCGCGAGCGGCCTCCTCGATCTCGGCGTCGACCTCGCCCCTGGCCATCCGCTGCAGCACGCCGACGAGGCTGGCCAGCGGCCGGTTGATCCCGAACAGCACGATCCCGCCGAGGATCCCGAATGCGACGAGAAGGCCCGACGCGGCGACGACCGTGAGCGTCAGCTTGATCTGCTCGGCGACGGCGACGGCGTGGTCCCTGGAGGCTCTGAGCTCCCTGGCGTTCGTCTCGGTCCGCATCTGGACGCCTTCCAGCACTTTGGCCCGCGCGGGGCGGCCCTCGTCGACCGAGATCGTCCGGGCCCCTTCGGCATCGTTCTTCATGCCCAGGGCGATGGCGCGGTCGGCCGCCGCGAAATACGCGCCCATATCGACCTTGATGGCTGCGTTCGCCGAATGCCGAGCCGGGGTGTCCGCGAGGGCGATGAGGCGGTCGATCGCCTCGTAGGCGAGCGTCCGCTCGCGCTGGAAGTGCTGACGCTCGGCAGCCATCGTGGCCGCATCGGTCTGTATGATGATGTTCTTCTCGGAGATCGTCGCGTTGCTCATGGCCAGCGCCATCTGCAGCGCTGTGACGGCGCGAACGGCGGCCACGTCGACGATCTGCTGGGTGTTCTTCTCGAGCTCGTCGATCGCCGACCGCGCGAAGAAGACGATGCCGACGGCGGTCGCGAGCAGTAGGGCGGCCGGTATCGCGATCTTGGTGCCCAATCGCAAATTGCGAAACCGACCCATGACATCCCCTCCAGTGTTCAGGATCGCAGAGAGCTCCGCAGCTTGCTCAATGCGGAAGGCGTTGAGCCAAGATGCGGGTGCGAAACTAAATGCAGGTTAATGATCGCGGTCTTCTTTCCCGGGATATCCAATAGTGATTTGAGGTTGCGCGCTCGGCGTCAGAGCATGATCAATAAAAACCGCGATCGTCCGGGATTAAAGTTCCGCGGCGTGCTTCACAACCACTGGATGAACTTCCGTCGAGCGCGTGACCGCACGCACGGACACCTCCCGCGGCGGTGTTCCAACGTCGCGACCCTTGCGCAGCGACGCTGTCGGAGGGTGACCATCCGGACGAACCGGAGAAGCACTGCCGGCGGGCCGGGCGGCTGGCTCGGACCGTTGGCGGACCGTCTGCCCGGATGCGGAGGCGATGGGGCGCCACCCCGATCCGATCACACGGTTCCGATGGACGCTCCGACTCGCCGCGGCGGGTGATGCCGGGCCGCAGGTCCGCGCGATCGCGCGCCGTTCCCGACCTGCCGCGGAGCGGGAACGTCCCGTCCGCGCGTGGACCGTTCGCGAGGCACGCAGCCCACCCTCCTCCACGTAGCGGGGAGGCCCGGGCCGCGCCGCATCGGTCAGCGTCTGATAACCCTTTCTTATCAGACGTAGCGTCACGCTCAGGCGCGACCGAGGGAGAGAGCCATGACGCTGCCCGCCACGCTTGCCGCCCGCGCCCGCGCCTTCGCCGACGAGGCGCTCTCGGAGAATTCCCGTCGGGCCTACCGCGCCGACTGGCAGCACTACGCGCGCTGGTGCGGCGGCCACGATCTCGCGCCCCTCCCCGCGGGTCCCGAGCAGGTGGCGAGCTACCTCACCTCCATGGCCGAGACCCACAAGCGCGCGACGATCGAGCGTCGGCTCGTCACGATCGGTCAGGCGCACAAGCTCCAGGGGTTGCCGTGGATCCCGGCCCATCCGGCCGTCCGGGCGGCGCTGCGCGGGATGTTCCGGCGCTACGGCAGGCCGAAGAAGCAGGCCGCCGCGCTCGGCGTGCCCGAAACGCTCCGGATCGTCGCCGCCTGCGAAGGGACGGTGGCCGCGCTCCGGGACCGCGCCCTGTTCCTGTTGAGCTTCGCCGGCGCGTTCCGGCGCTCCGAGGTCGCGCGGATCCGCCGCGAAGATCTCGCGTTCCGGGACGGCGCCGTCGATGTCTTCCTGCCGCATTCGAAAGGTGATCAGGACGGCGAGGGCACGGTCGTGACCGTCCTGGCGGGCGGGAGCCCCGCGACCTGTCCGATCGCCGCGCTCCGGCGCTGGCTGCAGGCGGCGCCGGCCGACGGCTACGTCTTCCGGGCAGTCCGGGCGGACGGCACCGTGATGGACGACGGGCTGCATCCGGACTCGGTGGGCCGCATCGTTCAGAAGCGCGCGGCGGAAGCCGGCCTCGTCGCCGGACCGCGCGAGCGCATCTCCGCCCACGGGTTCCGCGCGGGCTTCATCACCGAGGCGTACAGGCGCGGATCGCGCGACGAGGAGATCATGGCGCATTCCCGCCACCGGGATCTCAAGACGATGCGGGGCTACGTCCGCCGGGCCAAGCTCGCCGACGCGCATCCGGGCCGCAACCTCGGCCTCTAGCGCCGGGGCGGCGCTTCGGGCCTTCGGGAAGCCCGCGGTCGCCGCCGCGGCGGCCGTCGACCGTTTCACGGCAGGGAATGGTGAATTGCGACGACTCGCTGTTCCGGAGCGCGCCGCGTCCCTGCATCATGGTCGCGCCGTCGGGTTCGCCCGTCCGGGCCGCGGCCCGGCCAGGCCGATCGCCGTCCCGCACGACGGTCGCGCCGTCCGACCCGGCGGTGACGATCCCGACGCATGCCGTCCCGCCAGGATGAGGCGCGCCATGACGCGACACACGCACGGAGACGAGATGACGGCGCGCGGACCGGCCCGCGCGACGCGGCGGCGTGTGCTCGCCGGCGGCGTGCTGGCGACGGGCGCGGCGGCGTCGGGCACCGTGCGGGCGGAGGTCCACCCCGCGCGGGCCGGAGAGGTCCGCCACGGTACGGTCCGGGCCGACGGCGTGGACGTCTTCTACCGGGAGGCCGGTCGCCCCGACGCCCCGGTCATCCTGCTGCTGCACGGCTTCGCCAACTCGTCCTTCTACTTCCGGCACCTCATGCCCAAGCTGGCCGATCGCTTCCGCCTGATCGCGCCGGACCTGCCCGCCTTCGGGTTCACGCACGTCCCGGAGGATCGCGCCTACGTCTACGACTTCGCGTCGCTGTCTCGCACGACGGAGGCGTTCGTCGGCGCGCTCGGCCTCGACCGCTACATCCTCTACACGTTCGATTACGGGGCACCGGTCGGATGGGATCTGGCGCTCGCCCATCCCGACCGCGTCGCCGGCATCGTGTCCCAGAACGGCAACGCCTATCTCGACGGGCTCGGCGACGCGGCCTGGGCGCCGCTGCGGGCCTACTGGGCCGCGCCGAACGCGGCCGCCGTCGCGGCGATCCGCGCCCGCATGACCCTCGACGGCGTCAGGGCCGCCTACGTCCAGGGTGTGCCCGACCCGTCCCGCATCGAGCCCGAGGCCTACACGCTCGACGCGGCCATCCTGGCGCGGCCGGGCAACGCCGACCGGCAAGTCACGCTCAAGCTCGACTACAAGCGCAATCTCGAGCGTTACCCGCTGATCCAGGCCTTCTTCCGCGCGCGCCGCCCGAAGCTCCTCGCCGTCTGGGGGCGCAACGACGCGTTCTTCATCCCGCCCGGCGCCGAGGCGTTCCGGCGCGACATCCCGGAGGCGCGCGTCACCTTCCTCGACACCGGGCACTTCGCCCTGGAGACGGACGGCGACGCGATCGCGGAGGAGATCCGGCGCTTCTTCTGACCCTCTCCACCGGGCATGGCGCGGACCGGATCCGACCGCCGCATCCGACACTATCCCCGGCCTGATCGTGACCCTACGGTCGCGGACCTGGATCACGGAGATCGGGCGGGTCGCGCCCGTCGCAAGGGAGATCGCGGTGCCGCAACCCCAGTCCGCCTCGTCGGCCATGCTGTTCCACATGGTCTCCGGAGGGCCGCAGCCGGTCGCCCCCTTCAGCCACGCGGTCGAGGTCGACGGCTTCGTCTTCGTCACGGGTCAGATGCCCGACACGCCGGACAGGCCCGGCGTCCTGCCCGACGGGATCGAGGCGCAGACCCGCAACGTGATGGCCAATCTCGCGACGGTCCTGGCCGGCCTCGGCCTGGGCCTCGAGAACGTCGTCGTCGCGCGCGCGTTCCTGACCGAGTTCAAGCGCGACTACGCCGCCTTCAACGCCACCTACAGATCCTTCTTCCCGCCCGACCGGCTGCCGGCCCGCACCTGCGTGGGCACGACCGGGCTCGCCTACGACGCCCTGGTCGAGATCGACCTGATCGCCCACCGCGGCGGCGCGACGTCGCCGTCGTCGGACGCGCGATCGGGCTGAGCCGCGTCCTCCGCGCCCGGGCCGATCGGACGCGTCCGCGCTCAGCCTCGCAGCTGGCCGCCGCCGCGCACGACCAGGCCCAGGCCGACACACGCCGCGGTCAGGCCGAACACGACGACGTAGAGATGGTCGACCTGCAGTCCGGCAGCCGGGTAGTAGGCCGACCTCATCCATTCCGCCAGCTGCAGGGCCGGATTGAACTTGGCCCAGTAGTACAGCCGTTCCGGCAAGTAGCTCGGCAGGAAGAGGACGCCGCTGGACACGTACAGGATGATGCTGAACAGGGCGTAGCCGATCAGCCATCCGGGGAAGAAGCCGATGATCGCGACGTTGATCGTGCCGATCCCGATCCCGAGCGCGATCGCGGCGAGATAGCCGCCCACCGCCGTCAGCGGGTCCGCCGGGACCGGGTCCGTGCCGAGCGCGACCAGGACACCGCTCACGACCAGCAGGGCCAGGAAGCCGGTGACGATCTCGACGAGCACGCGGGAGAACACCAGGTCGAACAGCCTGACCTGCGGGTAGTAGGTCAGCGGCCGGTTGACGATCACGGACTTCATGACTTCACGCGAGATGTACTGGAAGACGAGCACGGGCACGGCGCCCGTCGCGAAGAACAGGGCCCTGTCGTCGCCGAGCGGCGCGGGCAGCTTCTGAACCGTGTAGATCGTGATCAGCACGAAGACGTGCACGCACGGCCAGAGAACGACGACTCCGTAGCCCCACATCGACGCGCCGAAGCGGGTGCGCATGTCGCGCAGCATCAGCGCGTGCAGGACGTGGAGGTAGGCCTCGACCGCGTTCCTCCGCGGCTTCACGCTCGTTCGCGCGCCCATGGAGCATGGCCTCTGCTGTCCGACGGCGGTCGGGAGGGGACGACGGTGCGGATGTCCGGAGGGGCCGGGGCGATGATCGAGGTCGGATCCGCCCGGCCGCGCTGCCGCCTAGGCGGCGCGCGCCCGCGACGCGTCCCGCATGCGCGTCGCCGTCAGCCAGGCCGCGGAGACGAGGAAGTAGAAGGCGCCGAACGCCGCGTAGGGCGCGACATCCACGATCCCGGGGACCGCGGCGCCGGCCGCCTGCCGGATGAAGAAGCCGCCGGCGAGCGCCGATTGCGCGCCGCTCAGGACCATGGCCCACTGGGCGCCGGCCCGCCAGCGGCGCGCGCCGGTGAGAAGCTGGAGCAGTCCCGAGAGGATGGCCCAGGCGCCGAACACCGCGAGCACCGCGTTCGGGCCCCGTCCGAGGGCGACCGCGACCGCGATCGCGGTCGCGGCGCTGATCGCCGCGTTGAGGGCCTGGCTGGGACTGCCCGCGAGGCCGCCGTTGCGCCGGGCGTCGGCCAGGTTGGCGAGCGCGTCCCAGGCGGGATAGGCGACCAGGAGCGTCGCGGCGACCGCCGGCATGCCTCGCCCGAGGCCGAGCGCGGCGGCCACCCAGGCGGCGGCGACGCCGGCACGCACGAAGTAGTAGGCGGTGAGCCAGGGCAAGGCAGGACCGCGATCGCGCTGCGGGTCGGTTCTCATCGTCGGCTCCTTCGTGTACTGAGCGCGGCTCGACGGACCGGATCTATTCGTGAACAAGGCAGATGGACACGATAGATGCCGATTTATAGCTTCGTAGATCCGGACGCGCCGAGCGAATACGCGCTTCGATGGGCCCACGTTTAGGATCGGGAGCCGGGGCCAGCCATGTCGGAAACGCTGGAAAACTTGACCGATCTTCCGGAGGGCGGGCCGCGCAGCGCCGCGTCCGGCGACCTGCTGTCCCACGTGCTCGCGCAGATCCGCCTCACCGGGGACCGCGTCGAGTCCCGGCCGGTCGCGCCGGGCGAGCGCCTGGATCTGGATGCCGGCGCAGGCCACGTCCTCGTGGTGATCGCGGGCGCCCTCATCCTCGAAGGCGACGGCGAGTCCCTCGCGGTCGGCGCCGGCGACCTGCTGTTCCTGCCTCGCGGCCTCGGAACCGGGCGGTTGGTCGCCGCCGAGGGCGCGGACGTCGTCGCCTGCCGGTTCTGGTTCGATCCCTACACGCTCCGCAGCATGATCGCGCTCCTGCCGAAGCAGATCTGCATCCGGCGCGAGGAGGGCGCCGGATGGCTCGACGGCCTCGTGCATTTCCTGCTGGTCGAGACGACCGACGCCGAACCCGGCGCGGCCCTGATGATCTCGCGCATCATCGACCTCGCGGTCATCCGCACGCTGCGGACCTGGGTTCATCTCGGCCGGACGTCGGGGTGGCTGGCCGGCCTGGCCGATCCCCGCATCGCCCGCGCGCTCAAGGTCATGCACGAGAGGCCGCTGCAGCGCTGGAGCGTGGAGGCCCTGTCGGACGTCGCCGGCATGTCGCGGTCGAGCTTCTGCGAGCGGTTCAACGCGCTCGTCGGTCGCTCACCCCTGCGCTACCAGAACGAGTGGCGCCTGAACCTCGCGCGGGACATGCTCGCCGCGGGCGACGCCCGCGTCGGCGAGATCGGGCTGCGCGTCGGATACGAGTCGGAGGCGGCGTTCAGCCGGGCCTACAAGGCGCTGTTCGGCCACTCGCCCCGGGAGGCGACCGGTCGCGCCGCCGGGGCGCGGCCGGAAAGCTGAGTTCCGGCGCTCCGGCAGGCTCCGCCCGGGCCGATGCCGGCC
Source organism: Methylobacterium sp. yr668 (assembly GCF_900116245.1). Classification (NCBI taxonomy): domain Bacteria; kingdom Pseudomonadati; phylum Pseudomonadota; class Alphaproteobacteria; order Hyphomicrobiales; family Methylobacteriaceae; genus Methylobacterium; species Methylobacterium sp. yr668. The sequence goes on from NZ_FOZY01000023.1 coordinate 15,632, forward strand.
GATCCCGTGTCAGCTCCCGCGATAGGTGGAGTAGCTCCACGGCGTGATGAGCAGCGGGACGTGATACTTGGCGTCCGGGTCCGAGACGCAGAAGCGCACCGGCACGCGGTCGAGGAACGGCCGCTCGGCGCCGGCACCCGTCCCGGCGAAATAGGCGCCGACGGCGAAGACGAGCTCGTAGGTCCCGGGCGTCAGGGCGTCGCCCGCGAGCAGGGGGGCGTCGGTCCGTCCGTCGCCGTTGGTCGTGGCCGACGCGACGGTCTCCCCGGTGCCGTCCCCGCTGCCGTCCCCGGCGAGGCGCCGGAGCTCGACGGTGACCCCGGCCGCCGGCTTGCCGGCGGCCGTGTCGAGGACGTGTGTCGAAAGATGGCCCATCGGCGTCCTCCCGGACGGAAAGGCCCGCGCCCGCGGCCCGAGGCGGGCGAAGGTCTGTCGGGCCGAAGGAGACGGTGGAGACGAGCACGGGGCGGGGGGCTCGGACAACCCGAAAAGCGTCCGGCATTTCCCGAATGATTTTGAAGGTCCTTGGCGCCGCGGCGGGTCGCTGCCGGCCGCGGTTCGGGGCACACCCGGGGTCGCGGCTCGGGCCGAACCACGAGCCGACATCGAGGCCGAACCCGGCCCCACGACAGATCGCGGAGGATCCGTCCCATGTATCCGATCCTGCACGAATGGGGCGGGTTCCTCATTCGATGGACCCACGTCGTCGCCGCGATCGCCTGGATCGGCGCGTCGTTCTACTTCATGCATCTCGACGCCAGCTTGCGCGCCATTCCGGCAATCCCGACCGGCAAGGGCGGCGAGGCCTGGGAGGTGCACGGCGGCGGCTTCTACCAGGTGCGCAAGTATCTCGTCGCGCCCGACCGGATGCCGGAGCACCTGATCTGGCACAAATGGCAATCCTACGCGACCTGGCTGTCGGGCTTCTCGCTGCTGTGCTGGGTCTATTACGGTCAGGCCGACCTCTACCTGATCGATCCGGCGGTCCGCGTGATCACGCCGATGACCGGGGCGGCCATCGGCCTCGGCGCCCTCGCCCTCGGCTGGCTGATCTATGACGGGCTCAACCGCTCGCCCCTGGCCAACCGGCCGCCGCTGCTCGCGGCCGCCGTGTTCCTCACGGTCGTCGCCTTCGCGTACGGCTTCCAGCAGGTCTTCTCGGGCCGGGCCGCGATGCTGCACACGGGCGCGGTGATCGCGACCTGGATGACCGGCAACGTGTTCTTCGTCATCATGCCCAACCAGCGCAAGGCGATCGCCGAGCTGGTCGCGGGCCGGGTCCCGAACCCCGCCTGGGGCAAGCAGGCGAAGAACCGCTCGTCCCACAACAACTACCTGACGCTGCCGGTGCTGTTCTTCATGCTGTCCGGCCACTACCCGATGGCGTGGTCCTCGCCCTACAGCTGGACCATCGTCGGCCTCGTGGTGATCGCGGGCGGCGTCGTCCGCCACTACTTCAACGTGCGCAATGCCGGCGGGGGCGACCGCTGGTGGACCTGGGGCGTCGCGACGGCCTGCGTGGCGGTGGCGGTCGCGATCAGCGTCGCCTCGTCGCCGGGCGCCCGCGAGCGGATCGGCCTGTCGGCCGCCGCCGAGGCAGCCCCGGCCCCGGCTCTGGCCCCGGCGATCAGCCTCGCGGCGGCCGGGACGGGCGCGCTCGAGGGCCCCGCGGTCGACGACGCCGTGATGGCCGTGGTCGGGACGCGCTGCGCCATGTGCCACGCCGCCGAGCCCCTGTGGCCGGGCCTGACGAGCCCGCCCAAGGGCGTGCTCCTCGACAGCCCCGAGCACGTCGCGCGCTTCGCGCCGGCCATCCGCCTGCAGGCCGTCCTGACCCACGCGATGCCGCCGAACAACATCACCGACATGCAGCCCGAGGAGCGCGCGGCGCTCGCCCGCTGGCTCGCCGCGCGATAACCGTCGGACCCCGTCTATTCGCGCCAACGCAGGATCCCGCCCGTGACCGCACCGGATACAGACGGCCCCCCGCGCGACTTCGTCGGCTACGGCGAGGCGCCGCCCGACGCCCGCTGGCCCGGCGGCGCCCGCGTCGCCGTCCAGTTCGTGCTGAACTACGAGGAGGGCGGCGAGCGCTCCGTCCTCGACGGCGACCCCCACGCCGAGATCTTCCTCTCCGAGATCGCCGGGGCCACGCCCTTCCCCGCGCGGCACATGAGCATGGAGAGCCTCTACGAGTACGGCGCGCGCGCGGGCGTCTGGCGGATCCTGCGCCTGTTCCGCGAGCGCGGCGTTCCCCTCACGGTCTTCGGCGTCGCGCAGGCGCTCGCCCGCAATCCGGCCGCCGTGGAGGCCTTTCTCCGCGACGGCCACGAGATCGCCGGCCACGGCTGGCGCTGGCTGCCCTACCAGGACGTCCCGGAGGCGATCGAGCGGGAGCACCTCGCCCGCGCGGTCGAGACGATCCGGAGCCTGACCGGCGAGACGCCGCTCGGCTGGTACACCGGCCGCGACAGCCCGAACACCCGGCGGCTCGTGGTCGAGCAGGGCGGCTTCCTCTACGATTCGGACAGCTACGCCGACGACCTGCCCTACTGGGTCCGCGTCGCCGGCCAGGACCACCTCGTGGTGCCCTACACCCTCGACACCAACGACATGCGCTTCTCGATCCCCGGCGGCTTCCCGTCGGGCGAGCAGTTCTTCGCGCACCTGCGCGACGCCTTCGACTGCCTCTACGAGGAGGGGGCGAGCGCCCCGAAGATGCTGTCGATCGGGCTGCATTGCCGCCTCGTCGGACGTCCCGCCCGCCTGCCGGCCCTCGCCCGGTTCCTCGACCACGTCCTGGCCCGTCCCGACGTCTGGGTGACCCGGCGGATCGACATCGCCCGGCACTGGGCGGCCCACCATCCTCCCGGCGCCCCGGCGGCGGGACCGACCCCGGAGAGGACAGGTTCGTGATCACCATCGCCGCGCTCAACGCGCTCGCGCGCGACGCCTTCGTGGACCTCCTCGCCGAGGTCTACGAGCACTCCCCCTGGGTCCCCGAGGCGGCCTTCGACCGCGGGCCCTTCGCGGCGTGCGCGGACCTGCACGCGGCGATGGAGGCGACGGTGGCGGGCGCCGACCGGGTCCGCCAGCTCGCCCTGCTGCGGGCGCATCCCGAACTTGCCGGGCGGGCCGCCCAGCGCGGCGAGCTCACCGCGCATTCCAGCCGCGAGCAGGCGGGAAGCGGATTGCTGGGCGGCCCCTCCCCCGCGGTGACGCGGCTGCAGGACCTCAACCGGGCCTACGCCGAGCGCTTCGGCTTCCCGTTCATCATCGCCGTCCGGGGCCTCGACCGCGACGCGATCCTCGCCCGGCTGGAGCAGCGGCTCGGCAACCCGCCGGAGACCGAGCGGGCCGAGGCCCTGCGGCAGGTCGGACGGATCGCCGCCCTGCGCCTGGAGGCCCTCGTCGCGGCCTGAGGCGGCCGCCTCAGACCGCCCGGCCGCCGACCAGGGCGAGCTGCTCGCTCACGTGCTGGCGCAGGGCCTCGTGCGTCATGTCGACGAAGGTCTTGGTCCGGGCCGACAGCATCTTGCGGGACGGGTAGAGCAGGCCGAGCGTCACGCTGGTCGGCGGGGTGTGCTCCAGGACCGGGACGAGCCGACCCTCGGCGAGGTGCGCCGCGACCTCGAACAGCGGCTTCAGGACGATGCCCTCGCCGGCCAGCGCCCAGGCGGTGAGCGTGTCGCCGTCGTCGGCGTCGATGTGCCCCGAGACCGGCAGGGTCACGGTCTCCTGCCCGTCGACCAGGGTCCAGCGGAACTGCTCGGCGCCGGGATAGCGCAGCAGCAGGCAATCGTGCTGCAGCAGGTCCGCCGGCTCGGCGGGCGCGGGGTGCTCGGCCAGGTAGGCCGGCGCCGCGCACAGGACCCGCTCGATCTCCGCGACCTTCCGCAGGGTGAAGGTGGAATCGCGCATCTGCGACAGGCGGACCGCGACGTCGACCGCCTCCTGCACGAGGTCGAGGAGGTGCTCCGACAGGCGCAGCCGGACATCGGTCTCGCCGTGGCGGTCGCGGAAGCGCGGCACGAGCGGCGCGACGACCCGGCGGCCGAGACCGAGCGGCGCCGTCACCTTCAGCACCCCGCGGGGCACCGCGCCCGCGGTCTCGACGCTCTTCTCCGCCTGCTCGACCGCCGCGGTGATGTCGAGGCAGCGGTCGTAGAAGATCCGGCCGGCCTCCGTGAGGCTCATGCGCCGCGTCGTCCGGGTGAGCAGGAGGCAGCCGAGATGCTCCTCCAGGGTGTGGATCCGGTAGCTCACCACCGACGGTGACAGCCGCAGCGAGCGGCCGGCGGCCGAGAAGCTCCCCGTCTCCGCCGAGCGCAGGAAGATGCGGATGCTTTCCAGGGAAATCATGAGCGGGGATCGTCAGGAGCAGTTCGGACCTGTCAACGGACTGTCCCGACAATGTGAACTCGGCGTCCGACCCGATCATCCTCCGCGGCGTGACGCTTCGGTCGGTGCAGCCCGCTCCGTCATTGCGAGCGCAGCGAAGCAACCCAGGGCTGCGGGACATCGGGGAACGTGGTGCCGGCTGGATTGCTTCGCTCCGCTCGCAACGACGGCGGAACCGATCTGATCGACCGAAACGGCATCAGAAGACGTGGAACGCGACGCCGGCGAGGAAGCTCTTCTCCTCGGTGCCCTTGAAGGTCGCGGTCTCGACGTTCCCGAACTTGTTGTGCCAGTACTGGAACCCGACGAAGACATCGACCCGGTTGGGCTGATCGTAGACGAGCTTGCCGAGATCGAGCACGAGGTTGGTGCGCGACAGGAATTCGAGCCCGCGGGGCGGGTTGAAGGCGAAGGCGGCCGGGTTGCTCACGCCCCGCCCCTTCGGCAGCACGATGTTGTTGAAGCCGACGAGGCTGAGCGGCAGCCCCGTGAAGGTCAGGGGAAAGTTGTAGACCAGCTCGAATTCCGGGACCGTGTCGAAGCTCTGGTCGCGGTCCGGCTGGAGATTGAACCCGTTCCGGTTCCACTCCTTGTAGGCTTGCACGGAGAGGTTGAGAAAGCCCGCCGGCACGTCGAAGGCGAAGTTCAGGCCGCCGACGATGTCGCGCTTCTTCGAGCCGAAGGCGTCGTTCTGGGCGTTGGCGTCGAAGCCGAAGGCGAGCGACACCTCCTTGACGAGGCCGGGAACGGTGAAGGCCTTCGTGCCCGTGAGCGCGTTGAGGCTCAGCGTGCCGCGATACAGCCCGTAGGCTTCGGTGTTGCCGTAATCGGCGAAGAACGGGGCGGCGACGGAGCCCGGCGCGTTGGTGGTGCCGGCCGGGAACTGGGAGCCGGACTTGAGGATGTCGAGGGAGAAGAAGTTCGTCCCGTAGGCCCAGGCATCGGCGTGGGAGATGTTCAGGATGTGCTTGGGCGCCGCGCGGGAGACGAAGCTGCCGTCGGGGCGCTGGATCTGGATTCCGGGCGAGACGGTGGGGAACTGGTAGCGGTAGCTGATCTGGGTGTCGGCGAAGAGGAAGAACGGGCCGTCCTCCACCACCGTCGTGGTCTCGGGCGCCACCGGCGCCGAGGAGGCCGTCCCGAGGTCTTGCGCCCCCGCCGCGCACGTCATCCCGAGCGGCAGCAGCGCGGCCGCGATCCGACAAGCCATGGTCATGTCCGCCCCCTCCTCCCGGCCGCCTTCAGTGCGAAGCGTCGGCCCGCAAACCCGCGCGCTGGCGCGCGACCTCGTCCGGCGTGACCGCCTGACCCTGCCCGCCCCACTCGGCCCGCATCCAGGTCGCGAGGTCGGCGAGCGCCGCGTCGTCGATCAGGGCGGCGAAGGGCGGCATGGCCTCCATCCGCTCGTTGCCCGGGAAGCGCTGCGCCGGGAGCCCGACGAGGATCGCCCGCAGGAGACCGCCCGCGCCCGCGACCCGCATCGCGGTGTTCGTCCGCAGCGGCACGGAGACGTGGGGGATCCCCTCCCCCGCCCCGCCGTGGCAGCCGGCGCAGAGGCCGGCGTAGCTGGCCCGACCCTGGGCCGCGACCGCCGCCGGGATCGCCGCGGGGGTGGCGGCGACCGGCGTCTCGGGCTCGGCCGGCAGGGCGTCACGGTCGAACAGGTAGGCGGAGAGCGCCGTGAGGTCGGCCTCGTCCATGTGCTGCGTCGAGAAATGCACGACGTCGAACATCTGGTGCGTCGCGCCGCCCTGGGCCGAGAGCCCCGTGCGCATGAAGTCGCGCAGGCCGTGCGGGGTGAAGCCCATCCGCGCGAGGCCCGCGGGCGTGATGTCGGGCGCCTCGACGCCCTCGATCGTGGCGCCGCGATAGACGGCGTCCGGGCGCATGGCCTGGATCACGGTGCGCGGCGTGTGGCACTCGCCGCAATGGCCGAGGGCGTCGGCGACGTAGCGGCCCCGGTTCCACAGGGGGGAGCGGCCCGGGTCGGGCGCGGCGACCGTGGCCGGCAGGCTCAGGAGGTTCCAGGCCGCCAGGGTCCAGCGCTGGTCGAACGGGAAGGCGAGGGTGTTGGCCCTGTTCTCCACCGCGACCGGCGCGCGGGTCATCAGGTAGGCGTAGAGGGCGTCGACATCCTCCGGCGTCAGGCCGCGATACGACGTGTAGGGCATCGCCGGGTAGAGGTGGCGGCCGCCCGGCGCGATCCCGTCGCGCAGGGCCCGGTGGAAGTCGGCGCGGCTCCAGCCGCCGATGCCCTGCGGGCTCGGCGAGATGTTGGTGGCGTGGATCGTGCCGAAGGGCGTCTCCAGGGGCAGTCCCCCCGCCCAGGAGGCGCCGCCCCGGGCGGTGTGGCAGGCGAAGCAGTCGGCCGCGGCGGCGACCTTGGCGCCGCGGGGGGCGAGGCCGCGCACGGCCTCCGCGCTCAGCGGGGTCTCGACGTCGCGCGCGACGACGCTGCGCTCCAGGGCGCCGGAGGCGACGAGGCCGGCCGCCGAGACGGCCACCGCGAGGGCGGCGGCGAGCCCGGCGCCGACGCGCCGCGCGGGGGTGGTGAGGGACGGGATCCGCACGGCGCGCCTCAGGCGGTCACGAGACCGGGGGTCGCCAGCACGAGGTCGCGCACCGCCTGATGGTAGCGGACGTAGCCCGTGCAGCGGCAGATGTGGCGGTCGAGCGCCTCGGTGACGACCCGCTCGACCTCGTCGCGGCGGATCGGCTCGCGGCGCAGGCGCTCGATCAGCACGCTCGCCCCGGTGACGAAGCCCGGCGTGCAGTAGCCGCACTGGAAGGCGAAATTCTCGATGAAGGCCTGCTGGACCGGCGAGAGCACGACGGTGCCGTCCGGCGCGGTGCGGGCATGGCCCTCGACGGTGCGGATGCTCCGCCCCTCGAACCAGTGCGCGCCGGTGATGCAGGCGCGGATCTCCCGCGGGCCGGCCGCCTCCTCCAGCATCACCGTGCAGGCGTGGCAGATGCCCTGCCCGCAGCCCATGCGGCTGCCGGTGAGGCCCAGCCACTCGTGCAGGACGTCGAGCAGGCTCGTGCCGACGGGGACGGGGATCGGACCGACCGCCGCGCCGTTCACGCGGAGCGAGAGGTCCTTGATCTCGATGGCGGCGCTCATGCCAGTGCCTCGCGGATGCGCTCGGGCCGGATGGGGAGTTCGTGGAAGCGGTGGCCGATCGCGTGCGCGACGGCGTTGGCCAGCGCCGGGACGACGGCGATCATCACGACCTCGGCGATGCCCTTGGGCGGGTCGGTCTCGGAGAGCGGCGGCAGGATCTCCACCGTCTGGTTCCACGGGGCCACGTCGCGGGCGCGCGGGAGCTCGTAGCGGTTCCAGTTCCACGTGCCGTCGCCGGGGCCGTCCTCGTAGAGGGGCAGCACCTCCTTGAGGGCGTGGCCGATCCCCATGGCGAGGCCGCCCTGCACCTGGCCGGAGACCAGCTCGGGCACGATCTGGCGGCCGCACTCGAGGATCGAGTGGTGGGACAGGATCGTCACGTCGCCGCTGGCGGTGTCGACCGCGACCTCCGCCAGGGTGGCCATCGGCGCGTAGTAGGTCGTGCCGACATTGTTGCGCTGGGTCGGCGGGTAGAAGACCGCCGCCCGGGGCACGAAGTGCCAGCCCGCATCCGCCATCAGGGCGCGGCGCTCGGGCGGGGCCCCGGCGCCGTAGCGCACCGCCAGGGCGTCGATCGGCAGGCGCGTCCGGCCCGTTGCGGGCAGGTCGAACTCGGCCTCGGCCCATTGCCAGCGGTTGAAGGTGTGGAGGGTCACGCCCACCGGCAGCCCGAGCCGGTGCGCCTCGGCGGCCACCGCCTCCAGGGACAGCGGCGGCAGGCCGCCGCCCAGCACTTGCCCGTCCACCAGCCGCAGCTCGTCGCGGGCGACCACGTGGTAGGAAGCCAGCGCCCCGCCGCCGCCGCCCCGCGCCCAGAGCGCGCGGGCGGCGGGCCAGACGGCGTGGTCGACGAGGAACCGCGCGGCCGTCCGGGTGGCGTGGCCGAGGTAGTAGGCGGAGTTGGTCGCGCTCATCGGCGAGGTGAAGCGCGGGGTCCAGCGGGGGTTCTGCGCCCGGCGGTCCTCCTCTTCCTGGGGCGTCGTGTAGGGCTGGTCGGAGGTCTCCAGCGGCATCTCGGGCCAGCGCACCACGCCGAACGCGGTCTCCGAAGGCACTCGGCCGAGGATCTCGGCCACCATGACCGCCTGCGAGGTGGTGACGCCCGGGCCCATCTCGTGGGCGACGTGGCGCAGGCTCAGGCGGCCCCGCGGGTCGAGCTCCAGCGACGCGACCGCCGCCTCGGCGCCCGTGCCGTAATCCTTGTGCACCTGCGCGAAGCCGACGCCGTAGCGGCGGCCGGGATGGGCGGCCTCGTAGGCGGCCTTGCGCGTCGCCCGGTCCCGCCAGAGCGGGTGCGCGGCGGCCTTCGTCAGGATCTCCGCGTTGCGCAGCGCCCCGGCCGGGACCGCGCCCTGGCTGTTGCGCTGGCCCGAGCGGAGCACGTTGCGCAGGCGCAGCTCGATCGCGTCGATGTCGAGGAGCGCTGCCGCCTCGTCGACCATCATCTCGGTGGCCGACATCGTCTGGAGCGTGCCGAAGCCCCGGGTCGATCCGGCCTCCACGGCCCGCGAGGCCAGGGCGATCGCCTGGAAGTCGCTCTTCGGCAGGTAGTAGATCGACTGCGCCGCGGTGGCGCCGACGAAGGAGACCGCGACGGAGTAGTTGGGGCGCCCGCCGCCGTCGCAGGCGAAGCGCCCGGTCATGGCCCGGAACCGGCCGCTGGCCCGGTCCACCAGCAGGACGTTGTCCATGCGGAAGGCGTGGCGCTTCAGCCCGTTCTGGAACTGCTCGAACCGGTCGTTGGCGAGGCGCACCGGCCGGCCGCCCGCGTAGAGCGCGGCCACGACGCAGAGGAACGGGAAGATGTGGTGGTCCTTCGTCCCGTACCCGACCGTGTAGCCGACCTTGAGATCGACCTCCCTGAGCGGGAACCGGGATTTCGAGACCAGCGCGGCGGCGGCCTCGGCCACGTCGTAGGGCGACTGCGTCGCCATCATCAGGCGCAGCGTGCCGGCGGCCGGATCGTACCAGACGTTGCCGTTGTCGGCCTCCATGGCCGAGGCGTCCGTCGACTGCGACCGGTAGGTCCGCCGCATCACCAGGGCGTCCGCGCCGGCGCCGTCGATCTCGGCCGCGATGGCGGCGGCCGCCGCCATGCCCCGGGCGAAGGGGCCGTCGTCGCCGGCCTTCGGCCAGGCGGGCTCGTCCCCGGAGAAGCCGGCGAAGATCGGGGACTGCGCGAACGGCGAGAACCGGTCGGGCGCGTCCGGCGCGTCGCCCTCGATCCGCACCCAGCGCGAGGCGCCGTAGTGGGCCGGCGGCCTGGGACCGGTCTCGGCGCCGTACTGCACGACGTCGTCGGCGAAGCGCAGGGCGCGCTTGGCCGCGGCGAAGCGCGGGAAGTCGGCGTAGATCAGGATCGCCACCGGCTGCCCGAGCAGGCGCGGCGTCTCGCCCTGCGGCACGAGGAACCAGTCGCCGAAGAAGTCGGCGTGCGGGACCGAGACCCCGTCCGCCACCAGGTCCTCGTGCCGGACGATCCGGTCCGGCCGCAGGGCGGCCGGGAGCCGCGACAGGTCGAGGCCGGTGAAGCGGCGGTCGGCGCGGGTCGCCGCGACGAGGAAGGCGTGGGCTTGGCCGTCGGGCCAGCCGGCGAGGTCGCGGGCCCGGTAGTCGCGGGAGAAGGTCTTGGTGCCCGTGACCTTGGCGACGGCGTCGAGGCGGTAGCGGGGCCGGCCCGGCGCGGCCCACGGGGAGCCGGCGGACAGGCCGGTCTCGGCGAGCTGCGCCCGGGCCGGGGGCGCCAGGAAGGAGACCTTCACGGCGACGCCCGCCGCCGCGCCGGCCTTCAGGAAGTGGCGCCGCGAGAGCGCCTTGATGGTCTCGGCCGACATGGCTTCTCCCCTCAGGCCCGGTCCAGGACGGCCGCGTGCGGGAAGGCGGGCTCCGCGTCGGCGACGCGGTGCTCGGCCCCGGCACCGAGACGGTCCGAGTTCAGCAGCAGGTTGAGGACGATCGCCCCGATGGCGCCGAGGGTGATCCCGCTGTGCAGGATCGGCCCGGCCCAGTCCGGCGCCGTGGCGGCGAAGAGCTTGGGCGCCGCCATCGGGATCAGGCTCAGGCCGATGCTGACCGCGACGACGATCTGGTTCCGGCGATCCCCGAGATCGGCGCCGCCCACGATCTTGAGGCCCGCCGCCGCGACCATGCCGAAGATCACGATGCCGGCGCCGCCGAGCACGGCCGGCGGGATCGACGCCACCGCGAAGGCGACCTTGGGCAGGAGGCTGACGCCCAGGATGATGAAGCCCGCCGCGACCGTGACGTAGCGGCTGCGCACCCGCGTCATGTTCACGAGGCCGACGTTCTGGGAGAACGAGGTGTGCGGGAAGGTGTTGAGGCAGCCCGCGATCAGCGTCGAGAGCGAGTCCGCCATCAGGCCGCGGGTCAGGGTCCGCTTGTCCACCGGGCGCCCGACGATGTCGCCCACCGCCAGGAACATGCCGGTCGACTCGACCAGCGTGACCATCATGACGATGCACATCGCCGCCACGGCCGTCAGGTGGAAGGTCGGCCAGCCGAAGTGGAACGGCGTGACGAGGGCGATGAGCGGGCGCTCGGCCAGCCCGTCGAGGCGGAACAGGCCGAGCGGCCAGGCGAGGCACAGGCCCGCGACGAGGCCTATCAGCACGGCGACGTTGGCGACGAAGCCGGTGGCGAAGCGGCTGACCACCAGGATCACCGCCAGGACGAAGGCCGCGACGCCGAGATGGACCGGGGCGCCGAAATCGGCGGCCCCGAAGCCGCCGCCCGCCCAGTTGATCCCGACCGGCAGCAGCGTGACGCCGATGATCAGGATGACCGTGCCGGTGACCAGCGGCGGGAAGAAGCTCGCGAGCCTGGAGAAGAACGGCCGGAGCAGCAGGCCGAACACGCCCGCCCCGATGGTCGCGCCGAAGATGCCCGGCAGGCCGATCGTCGGATCCTGCGCCATCGCCACCATCGGGCCGACCGCCGCGAAGCTGACGCCCATGATGACCGGCAGGCGGATGCCGAAGATCCCCAGGCCGAGGGACTGGATCAGGATCGCGATGCCCGTCACCAGCAGGTCGCAGTTGATCAGGTAGGCGACCGTCTCGGTCGGCAGGTTCATCGCCGCGCCGAGGATGAGCGGCGGCGCGACCGCCCCCGCGCTCATCACGAGCACGTGCTGCATGCCGTAGGCGAGGAGCCTGGGAAGGGGCGGGATCGCGTCGACCGCGTCCACCTCGCGCGTTGTCCTGTCGTGAGACGTCATGGGCGTGTCCTCCGCCAGCCGGGACCTGTCGAGGCGTCGTCCCGTGATGGTGTCGTCGGGGACCCGGCAGCGGTGGCCGGACCTCTTCCGGGTCCGGGCCGCCAGGAGCGGGTGTGGGGCCAGTCGCAGGGCGGGCCGTGGCGGCACGCCCGGGGGCGGGGGAGCGGGCTCTCGGCGGCCGCTCCGGGGTCATGCGCTGCCGACTTGGCTGGCTCTCAAACCTTGCATGGCTGGCCGCGAATGCCATGCCGGGATTTCGGAAGCAGTTTGCGAAAAATCGCCAAGGTGACCGGTGGCGGCTGCCGTATGCTGCGGCCCGCTGACGGCCCCGAGACGGTGCGCCCGGCACGGCGTTCCTGCTGCCAGAGGGCGGCATCTGGCCGTGGGGAGGCGTCGCGGCCCGTCCGGCGCGACCTCCAGGGCGCACCCGGAGAGACGCAATGACCTCCCTGCTGCTGACGAACGCCGACATCCTGGTGACGATGGACGCGCAGCGCCGGGAGATTCCCGGCGGCGCGGTCTACGTGGAGGACAACCGCATCGTCGCCGTCGGCCCCGCCGCCGAGGTGCCGCAGCGGGCCGACACCGTCCTCGACATGCGCGGCCACGCGGTGATGCCGGGCCTCGTGAACACCCACCACCACATGTACCAGACGCTCACCCGCGCGGTGCCGGCCGCGCAGGACGCCGAGCTGTTCGGCTGGCTGAAGGCGCTCTACCCAATCTGGGCCCGGCTCACGCCCGAGATGGTCCGCGTCTCGACGCAGACCGCGATGGCGGAGCTGATCCTCTCGGGCTGCACCACGTCGAGCGACCACCTCTACATCTACCCGAACGGCTGCCGGCTCGACGATTCCATCGAGGGTGCCGAGGAGATCGGCATGCGCTTCCACGCCGCCCGCGGCGCGATGAGCGTCGGGGAGAGCGCGGGCGGACTCCCGCCGGACTCGGTCGTCGAGGACGAGGCGGCGATCCTCGAAGACACGCGCCGTCTGATCGAGCGCTGGCACGATCCGGAGCGCTTCGCCATGCGCCGGATCGTGGTGGCGCCCTGCTCACCGTTCTCGGTCAGTCGCGGCCTGATGCGCGATGCCGCCGAGCTGGCCCGGCACTACGGCGTCTCGCTCCACACCCACCTCGCGGAGAACGACGACGACGTCCGCTACAGCCTGGAAAAATTCGGGATGACGCCGGCGGAGTACGCCGCCGACCTGGGCTGGACGGGCCCCGACGTGTGGCACGCCCACTGCGTCAAGCTCGACCGCGCCGGCATCGCGCTGTTCGGCCGGACCGGGACCGGGGTGGCGCACTGCCCCTGCTCCAACATGCGCCTCGCCTCGGGCATCGCGCCCATCCGGCAGATGCGGTGCGAGGGCGTGCCGGTCGGGCTCGGCGTCGACGGCTCGGCCTCCAACGACGGGTCGCACATGCTGGGCGAGGCGCGGCAGGCCATGCTGCTCGCCCGCGTCGGCTTCGGGCCGGCGGCCATGACCGCGCGGGAGGCGCTGGAGATCGCGACGCTGGGCGGCGCGAAGGTGCTGAACCGGGACGATATCGGTGCGCTGGCCCCCGGCATGGCGGCCGACATCGTCGCCTTCGACCTGCGCGGCCTCGGTATGGCGGGGGCGCTGCACGACCCCGTCGCCGCCCTCACCTTCTGCGCGCCGCAGACGGTGGCCTGGAGCGTCATCAACGGGAAGATCGTGGTCCGCGAGGGCCGCCTGACGACCCTCGACACCGGGGCGCTGGCCGCCCGCCACAACGCCCTCGCGGCGGCCCTGGTGCGCGGCGAGGCTTAGGCCGGCCCATCCTCCCCGGCCGAGGGGCTCGTGGATTCGAACATCGGGGTCGGCGGCGCAGCTTCAGGATCGGGCGCGCGTCCCGATCAGCGTCAATGTCCGCTGGAGATTTGAGAAGATCCTGGCACGCAGAGATGGAGGCTGGATTAATGCCCTCTTATAATCTCTTCGATTGATAATTCATGCGCGGCCGTCTTTGCGAGCGGAGCGAAGCAACACAGAGCCGCGCAATGTCTGTAAAGGTCGCGCGACCCTGGGTCACTTCGCTTTGCTCGTGATGACGGCGAGGAATGCGTCGATCGCAGCATCCGGCCGGAAAATGTATTACCTTCGGGTCGAGCCTGTCAGACATCCACCTCCGTCGCCAGCCCCTTGGCCACCGCGCGGTCGACCGCCACCGCGGCGACCGCGAGGTCCTGCAGCCCGACCCCGGTGCCGTCGAACAGGGTGATCTCGGACTCCGAGACGCGGCCGGGGTGATCGCCGTTGATCACCGCCCCGATCTCCACGATGGAATCCGCGGCGAGGAGCCCCCGCGTGACGGCGTGCTGCGCCTCGCCGATGCTGACCGACTGCGCGACCTCGTCGGTGAAGACCGTCGCGCCCGCGAGCAGTTCGGCCTCCACCTCCTGCTTGCCGCGCGTGTCCGTCCCCATGCAGGCGAGGTGCGTGCCCGGCCGGACCTGCGCGGCCTTCAGGATCGGCGCGAACGAGGACGTGATCGTCACGACGACGTCGGCCTCGGCCCCGAGCCGGTCGAGGTCGACCGCCTCGAACGGCACGCCGTGCTCCCGCGCCACCGCCTCCATCCGGCCGAACATGCCGGGATGCAGGTTCCACGCGAGGACCCGCTCGAACGGCCGCTGCGCCAGCGCGGCGCGCAGCTGGAACGCCGACTGGTGGCCCGCGCCGATCATGCCCAGCACCCGCGCATCTTTGCGGGCGAGGTGCCGGACGGAGATGGCGCAGGCCGCGGCCGTGCGCAGCGCGGTGAGGAGGTTCCCTCCGACGACGGCCCGGCAGCGGCCGGTATCGGCGTCGAACAGGAACACCGTCGACTGGTGGTTGGTCAGGCCCTTCGCGGCGTTGCCGGGCCAGAAGCCGCCGGCCTTGAGGCCGAGCGCGAGGCTGTCCCGGTCGAAGCCCGACTTGAAGCCGTAGAGCGCGTCGGCGTGGCCGATGGCTTCCCGGACGACCGGGAAGTTTCCGGCTCGCCGCCGCGCCATGGAGGCGAAGACCTGTTCGACGGCGGTAAAGCACTCCGCCTCGGTCAACAGCCCGTCGATCGCGTGCTCGGGAACGATGATCATCGCGGATGTGTCCTCAATTCGTGAGCCGGCATGTCGCCCCCGTCATCGCGGGCGTCGCGAAGCGACCCAGGGCAGCGGGCCCCGTCGAGGCGCGTCCCCGGATCGCTGCGCCGCGCTCGCGATGACGGACGGTGTGCAGGGTGCGTCAGTAGGCCTTGCCGCGGGCCGAGACCGGCCAGAGCGTCTCGACCCGGCCGTTGCGGACGCCGACATACCAGTCGTGGACGTTGCAGGTCGGATCGCAGTGGCCGGGGACGAGGCGCAGACGGTCGTTGACCTTCAGCCGGCCCTCGGGATCCTCGATCACCCCGTGCTCGTCCGAGCACTTGATGTATTTCACGTCGTCGCGGCCGAAGACGAAGGGCAGGCCGGAATCGACCGACTGCACCTTCAGGCCCGCGTCGCAGATCGCCTTGTCGGCCTTGGCGTGGCTCATCACGCTGGTGAGGATGAACAGGGCGTTCTGCCACTCGCCCGCGTCGATGCGCTTTCCGTCCCGGTCGCGGATACGCCCGTAATCGGCGTCCATGAACGCGTAGCTGCCGCATTGCAGCTCGTTGTAGACGCCGGATCCCGCCTCGAAATAGTAGCTGCCGGTGCCGCCGCCGCTGACGAGTTCCGGCTCGAGGCCCTCCCGGTTCAGCGCCGCGACGGCGTCGCGCACCTGGGCGATGGCCGCGTCGAGCTTGGCCCGCCGCTCCTCGTAGCCGTCGATGTGCTGCATGGCGCCCTGGTAGGCCTGGAGGCCCGCGAAGCGCAGGTTCGGCGCGGCCGCGACGGCCTGGGCGATCGCCACCACCTCGGGGGTCGTCCGCACGCCGCAGCGGCCGGCGCCGCAATCGATCTCGACGAAGCAGTCGAGCTGCGTGCCGTGCCGCTGCGCCGCCGCCGAGAGGTCGGCGACGTTCGCCACGTCGTCGAGGCAGACGATGATGCGGGCGCCGTGCAGCGGCAGCCGCGCCAGCCGGTCGATCTTGCCGGGGTCGCGCACTTGGTTCGAGACCAGGATATCCTTGATGCCCGCTCGGGCGAAGACTTCCGCCTCCGAGACCTTCTGGCAGCAGACGCCGCAGGCGCCGCCGAGGCTCTGCTGAAGCTTCAGGATATCGACGGACTTGTGCATCTTGCCGTGGGCGCGGTGGCGCATCCCGTGCGCCTTGGCGTAGTCGCCCATCTTGCGGATGTTGCCTTCCAGCGCGTCGAGATCGACGATCAGGCAGGGCGTCTGGATCTCGTCCTCGCGCATACCGGGCAGCGCGGGGACGTCGAAGCCGACTTCGAGATCGGCGGATCGGGCGTTCATGTGCATCGTGGGCCTCCCGTTATTGCCAGGGCAGCGCGTCGAGATCGACGTTCCCGCCCGTGATGATCACGCCCACCCGCTTGTTCGCGAAGACGGGGCGATTCTTCAGCACTGCCGCCAGGGCGACGGCGCTGGACGGCTCCATGACGATCTTCAGCCGCTTCCAGATCAGCTGCATCGCCGCGACGATCTCGGCCTCGGAGACCGTGAGGATATCCGCGACGTGGTGGCGGACGAAGTGCCAGGTGAGGTCCTTCAGCGGCACCTTGAGCCCGTCCGCGACCGTCACCGGCGCGTCGTCGGCGATGATCCGCCCGGCCTTCAGGCTGCGATGGGCGTCGTCGGCCTGCTCGGGCTCCGCCGCGTAGACGGCGATGTGCGGGGCGAGCCCGGCCAGCGTCAGGCAGGTGCCCGACACCATGCCGCCGCCGCCGATCGGGGCGATCACCGCGTCGAGATCCGGGACCTGCGCGATCAGCTCGCGGGCGCAGGTCGCCTGCCCGGCGATGACGCGGGGATCGTTGTAGGGATGCACGAACTCCGCGCCGGTCTCGGCGACGACCTCGGCGAACACGGCCTCGCGCGATGAGGTGGACGGCTCGCACTCCACCACCCGGCCGCCGTAGCCGCGCACGGCGTCCTTCTTCGCCTGGGGCGCGGTGCGCGGCATCACCACCGTGCAGGGGATGCCGCGCCGGCCCGCCGCGTAGGACAGGCAGGTGCCGTGGTTGCCCGACGAGTGGGTCGCCACGCCCCGGGCAGCCTGCGCGTCGGTGAGGCTGAAGACGGCGTTCGAGGCGCCCCGCGCCTTGAAGGCGCCGGCCTTCTGCAGGTTCTCGCACTTGAAGAACAGCTGCGCGCCGGCCGCTTCGTCGATGATCCGCGAGGTCAGGACCGGCGTCTCGTGGATGTAGGGCCGGATGCGCTCGTGGGCGGCCAGGACGTCGTCGAGGGTGGGCGTGATCAGGGCGCTTTCCATGGCGCGCCCCCTCAGGCGGCGGCGCGCAGGGCGGCGGCCGGGGCGCGGCGGTACACCGCCTGCGCGGCCGCGACCCCCGATCCCAGCGCGATGCGCAGGCCGAGATCGGCCATCGCCATCTCGGCGGCGGCGATCCCCGACAGCGCCATCACATCCGTGAGGCTGCCGAGGTGGCCGATGCGGAAGACCTTCCCGGCGACCTCGCCGAGGCCCACCCCGAAGGCGACGTCGTAGTGGCGCGCCGCGTGGGTGACGATCCGCGTGGCGTCGAAGCCCTCCGGGGTGCGGATCGCGCTCACCGTGTCCGAGTAGAGGTCCGGGCGCGCGGCGCAGAGTTCCAGGCCCCAGGCGGCGACGGCGGCGCGGATCCCGTCCGCGATGCGGCGGTGCCGGGCGAAGACGGTCTCGAGCCCCTCGGCCAGGAGCAGCTCCGTCGACAGCTTCAGGCCGTTCAGGAGCCCGACCGCCGGCGTGTAGGGATAGGCGCCATTGGGGTAGCCCTTCGCCATGTCGCGGATGTCGAAATAGGTCCGCGGCAGCGTCGCCGTCGCCGTGGCGGCCATGGCCTTGGGCGAGAACGCCACGATGGCGAGGCCCGCGGGCAGCATGAAGCCCTTCTGCGAGCCCGTCACGGCGACATCGACGCCCCACTCGTCCATGCGGAAATCCATGGACGCGATCGAGCTGACGCCGTCGACCAGCAGCAGAGCCGGGTGGTTGCTGGCATCCAGCGCGCGGCGCACGGCGGCGACGTCCGAGCGGACGCCGGTCGCCGTCTCGTTGTGCGTGACGAGCACGGCCCGGATGCGGTGCGCCTTGTCGGCCGCGAGGGCCTCGGCGAAGCGATCTGCCGGAAGCCCCTCGCCCCACGGGGCTTCGATCATCCGGACATCAAGGCCGTGGCGGCGCGTCATGTCGATCCAGCGGTGGCTGAACATGCCGTGGCGCGCCGCCAGCACCGTGTCGCCGGCGCTGAGCGTGTTGGAGAGCGCGGTCTCCCAGCCGCCCGTCGCCGTCGACGGGAAGATGAACACCTCGGCGTCCTCGCTCTTCAGGACCTTCTTCACGCCGGCGAGCGCCGGATGAAGGATCTGCGCGAACAGCGGCGACCGGTGATCCAGCGTCGGCATGTCGGCCGCGCGGCGAAGCACTTCCGGCATATTGGTCGGGCCGGGAATGAAGACGGGATTCTGTGCGAACATCGGCGGCGCTCTCCTCCAATACGGGAACGATAGCACCGCCGACACCGTATTGATATTTTCTTGAAAAACTTTTTCATCGACGAGTGAAGCGCAAAAAGACACGCTGTGGCAACGTCTTACCTTTTTCCGTTGTGAGAAAAATTTTTCCATCCTAGGAATCGCGCGGGATCGGCGAAGGCGAGGACGCCATGGATTCGGGAAACCGGCGGCGCGGGCGGCCGAAGGGGTTCGGAGGCGCCAAGCCGGCGGCGACCATCCAGGCGCTTGACCGCGCCCTCGATGTCCTCGACGTCCTGGCGGGCGGCGACGGGCTGACGCTCTCGGAACTAGCCGGCAGGCTCGAGCAATCCGTGGCGACCATGCACCGGGTCCTCGCGACGCTCGAGCGCCGCGGCCTCGTCGAGATCAGCGCCGACAAGCAGGAGTGGCACGTCGGTGCGGAGGCCTACCGGCTCGGATCGGCGTTCCTGCGCCGCCACAACGTCGTCGAGCGGAGCCGGTCGATGATGTGGACGCTGATGCAGGAGACGGGCGAGACCTCCAATCTCGGCGTCGAGAAGGACGGCAACGTCCTGTTCGTCAGCCAGGTGGAGACCCACGAGACGATCCGCGCCTTCTTCCCGCCGGGCTCCCTGTCGCCGCTGCACGCGTCGGGCATCGGGAAGGCTCTGCTGAGCACCTACGCGCCGGCCCGGACCGAGCGCCTGTTCCGGGGAAAGACCTTCGCGCGGTTCACCGACAAGACCATCGGCTCACTGGACCAGCTGCGCGACGACGTCGAGGCGACCCGCCGCCGGGGCTACGCGATCGACGACGAGGAGCGGAGCATCGGGATGCGCTGCGTCGCCGCCCCGATCCTCAACGTCCACGGCGAGGCTATCGCGGGGATCTCGGTGTCGGGGCCGACGCACCGGCTGTCCGACGAGAAGCTGCGCGCGATCGGCGAGCGGGTGCGGAGAGGCGCCGCCGCGGTCTCGCGCGCCCTCGGCGCGCCCGCCGCGACGATGACCGCGACGCCCGACGCGCCGGGCGAGCCTGACCAGGACTGACCAGCGGTGCGGCGAGGCGCGCCCTAGCGCCCGGGATGCGGGCGGCGCGGATCGACGGTGCCGACCGCCGACGGGGGCCTGCCGTCGCCGTCGAGGATACCGGCGCGCCCGTCCGGCGCCGTCCGCGGATCCGCGAGCGTCGCGCGGCCCTGGAGGCCGCCGGGGGCGGTGACGGCCGGGATGCCGGCGGGGGCGGTGAAGCTCTGCGCCAGGGCGGGCCCGGACAGGCCGATCCCGATCACGGCGCCGATCAGAAGACGAGAGGTCATGGCGGAGGTCCAGCTCAGGTCTGTCGCCGGGATCATCCCGGCCGCGTTACGCCTCGATGTGGGATCCGCGACCCCGGGGTCCAACACGCGGGATGAGCCCCCGTGCGCCCGCGCACTGCGCCGCGTGCCGCGCCGCCCGGGCGGTGCCGCCCCGCGGCCCGCGTCCGCCCCGCAGGGCTCCGTGACCGTGGCGGGCGAAAGTCCGGAACGGAGAAGCCGAGCTTCGAGTTGAGGGGCCGCTGAATCAGGGGCCATCCGTGAGACCGTCTCTCCTCGCCACGCTCGGGCTTCTGCTCGTCGCCTACCCGCACGCGTCCGGGGCGCAGGGCGTTCCAGACTCGCGAGGCGTCCAGAGCGTCCAAGACGTGCAGGATGTCCGAGACCTGCCGGCCGCGACCGTCGAGCCGGGCGAGCCTCGCCCGGGACCGCCCCCGCCGCTCCCGGACATCTCGGACCCGAACGGCCGGGCCGGCGAGGCCCTGAACGAGCCCGGCGAGCGCTCCGGCATCCCGAAGGCCCTGCGCTCCTCCGGATCGAAGGCGGGCGGGCCGGCCAACGATCTCAACCCGAGCGGGCAGGCAGAGGCGCCGGCACCGCCGAAGGGCGACCTGGGCCGGGTCATCGCCGGCAAGGAGCTGTTCCACGGCAATTACTGCGGCACGGGTCAGCGCGGCGAGGGGCTGCCGCCGACCGACGCCCTCGATGCCGCGTGCATGCGCCACGACGCCTGCTACGACGCGGCGGGCTACCGTTCGTGCGCCTGCGACGCGACGCTGAGGCGCGAGGCTTCCACCGTGTCGGACAGCCCGGACGCGGCGCTGGAGGTGCGGCGCCGGGCGCTGAGCGTGATCGAGGCTACCGCCGCGATGGCGTGCCGCGCGCCCTGAGCGCCCGCCGCGATGCGGGGATCTCGCCCCGGTGACGCCACCATGGACTTGCATCCCGGCGCATGCCTGCTTTCACGGGCCGCAGTCGAAGTCCGGTCTCGCCCCTTGTCCCACCGCACCGCATCGCAGGGTCCTGTCGCGCCCGCCGCCCGCCGCGGGGCGGGCGCGGCGCGCTGGATCCCGCCCGCGATCCTGGCCGCCGGCCTCCTCGCGACCGGGCTGAGCACGGCCCTCACCTGGCAGGCGGCGGCGCTGCGCGACCGCATGACCTTCGAGCACGCCACCGAGATCGAGCTGCGCACGGTCGAGGACCAGTTCCGCACCTACACCGCCCTCCTGCGCGGCGCCGCCGGCCTGTTCGCCGCCGAAGGCGCCACCGTCACGCTGGCCCAGTTCCGGGCCTACGTGCAGCGGATCGAGCTGCAGCGCCTCTATCCCGGGTTCCTCGGCATCGGCTTCACGCCGACCCTGCCCGCCTCCGCGCGGGAGACGTTCGCCGCGCGCGCCGCGGCCCTGGGCGTCGAGAATGCCCGGGTCCGGCCGCCGACCGACAACCCGATGATCAGCCCGGTCCTGTTCGCCGAGCCGCCGAACCCGCGCAACCTCGCCGCCATCGGCTACGACGTGATGTCGGACCCGGTGCGGCGCGACATGGTCGAGCGGGCCCGCGACACCGGCCAGCCGGCCGCCTCGGCGCGGATCCAGCTCGTGCAGGAGATCGACGCGAACAAGCAGGCGGGCTTCCTCGTCGCCATGCCGGTCTATGCCGGC
The DNA here is from genome assembly GCF_900116245.1 of Methylobacterium sp. yr668. Classification (NCBI taxonomy): domain Bacteria; kingdom Pseudomonadati; phylum Pseudomonadota; class Alphaproteobacteria; order Hyphomicrobiales; family Methylobacteriaceae; genus Methylobacterium; species Methylobacterium sp. yr668. The sequence goes on from NZ_FOZY01000023.1 coordinate 36,963, forward strand.
GGCGCCGTGCCGCCGGACCTCGAGGACCGGCGGCGGCGCTTCCTGGGCTTCGTGTTCGGCGCCTTCCGGGCCGACGACCTGTTCAACAGCATCGTGGCGGCGGAGGCCGAGGAGGACGCGGCCTTCGCCATCTACGACGGCGCGCCGAGCGAGGCGAACCTGCTGCACCGGTCCGCGCGGGCCTCCGCCGCCGGGGCGGGGCGCCTCACCCGCGAGGCGCATCTCGAGCTCGGCGGCCGCACCTGGACCGTGGCGTTCGCGCAGCGCGTCTCGCCCCGGCGCGGCTCGGCGCTGCCGGAGATCTGGCTCGTCTGCGGCGGCGGCCTGTTCGCCACCGCCCTGCTGGCCTTCGCGGCCTACCGGCAGCGCCGCACGCAGGACGAGATCCGCCAGCTCAACGCGTCGCTGGAGGCCCGCGTCGAGGAGCGGACGCGCGATCTCCGGGCGGCGGCCGACCGTCTGCGGCAGGCCGGGGAGGAGCGGGCGCGCATGGAGGAGGCGCTGCGCCAGTCGCAGAAGATGGAGGCGGTGGGCCAGCTCACCGGCGGGCTGGCGCACGACTTCAACAACCTTCTGGCGGGCATCTCGGGCTCGCTGGAGCTCATCGAGGCCCGCATCGCCCAGGGGCGGTCGAAGGATGTCGGCAAGTACATCGCCGCCGCCCAGGGCGCCGCCCGGCGGGCCGCGGCCCTCACCCACCGCCTGCTCGCGTTCTCGCGCCGCCAGACGCTGGCGCCCAGGGCGATCGACGCCGATCGGCTGGTCCGCGGGATGCTCGACCTGATCCAGCGCACGGTCGGGCCGAGCGTCGAGGTGCGGCACGTCGGGGCGGACGGGCTCTGGGCCGCGCTCGCGGACCCGTCCCAGCTGGAGAACGCGCTCCTGAACCTCTGCATCAACGCGCGGGACGCGATGCCCGGGGGCGGCCGGATCACCATCGAGACCGACAACCGCTGGATCGACCGGCAGCAGGCCGACGCCCAGGACATGCCGGAGGGGCCGTACCTGTCGCTGTGCGTGTCCGATACCGGCACCGGCATGCCCCCGGAGGTCGTCGCCCGGGCCTTCGACCCGTTCTTCACCACCAAGCCGATGGGCGAGGGCACCGGCCTCGGCCTGTCGATGATCTACGGCTTCGCCAAGCAATCCGGCGGGCAGGTCCGGATCACCTCGACGGTCGGCCGGGGCACGAACGTGTGCATCTACCTGCCGCGGCACTTCGGCGAGGCGGACGCGGACGGGCCCGACCCGGGCAGGGGCCTGATGGCGCAGGCCGAGGCGGGCGAGACCGTGCTGATCGTGGACGACGAGCCGACGGTGCGCATGCTGGTGACGGACGTGCTGAGCGACCTCGGCTACACGGCGATCGAGGCCGCGGACGGCGCGGGCGGGCTCAGCGTGCTGCAATCGGGCGCGCGGATCGACCTGCTCGTCACGGATGTCGGCCTGCCCGGCGGCATGAACGGGCGCCAGATGGCCGACGCCGCCCGGGTCGGCCGACCGGAGCTGAAGGTGCTGTTCATCACCGGCTTCTCCGAGACCGCGCTGCCGGGCGACGGGCGTCTCGAGCCCGGCATGGCGGTGCTGACGAAGCCCTTCGCCGTGGAGGCCCTGGCCGCCCGCATCCGCGAGCTGATCGCGCGCTGAGCCGGGCCGGCCGCGACGGCGGCGCATCGCCTGTCTCGAGGTGCGCCGGATCGGCGCAGGGCGCCCTCGGGCGGCACGGCCGCGGCCACCGCCGCCCTGCCATTCGTTGAGATCGCGGCCCCGGAGGCCTATGCAGGGACACCATGGAACTCCAAGCGTCCACCGTCCGTCCCCTGGCGCCCCCCGTCCGCACGCCGTCGCCGCGCGGGCCCGCTGCGCCGTTCCTGCCCATGAGCCGCGCCGAGATGGCGGCCCTGGGATGGGAGTCCTGCGACATCGTGCTGGTGACCGGTGACGCCTACGTGGACCACCCGAGCTTCGGCATGGCCATCATCGGCCGGCTGCTCGAATCGCAGGGCTTCCGGGTCGGCATCATCGCCCAGCCCGACTGGCACTCGGCGGAGCCGTTCAAGGCGCTCGGCAAGCCGAACCTGTTCTTCGGCGTCACCGGCGGCAACCTCGATTCGATGGTGAACCGCTACACGGCGGACCGGCGGTTGCGCCACGACGACGCCTACACGGCCGGCGGCGAGGGCGGCCGGCGCCCGGACCGCTGCACCATCGTCTACACGCAGCGCTGCCGCGAGGCCTTCAAGGACGTCCCGGTCGTGCTCGGCGGCATCGAGGCGTCGCTGCGCCGGATCGCGCACTACGATTACTGGTCCGACAAGGTGCGCCGCTCGATCCTGGCCGACGCCAAGGCGGACCTGCTGATCTACGGCAACGCCGAGCGCGCCGTGGTCGAGGTGGCGAACCGCCTCGCGGCCGGCGAGGCGCCGCACCAGCTCGACGCGATCCGGGGCGTCGCCCTGTTCCGCCGCGTGCCCGCCCACTACAACGAGCTGCCCGCCGACGACCTCGACTCGACGGACGAGGCCGCCACCCGCCGGCCCGGCGAGACCGTGATCCGGCTGCCCGCCTACGACGAGGTCAAGGACGACAAGGAGGCCTACGCCCGCGCCTCGCGCGTGCTGCACCGGGAGGCCAATCCCGGCAACGCGCGCCCCCTCGTCCAGCGCCACGGCGACCGCGACCTGTGGCTCAACCCGCCGCCGATCCCGCTGACCAGCGACGAGATGGACGCGGTCTACGACCTCCCCTACGCCCGCGCCCCGCACCCGTCCTACGGCGACGCGAAGATCCCCGCCTGGGACATGATCAAGTTCTCGGTGACGATCATGCGCGGCTGCTTCGGTGGCTGCACCTTCTGCTCGATCACCGAGCACGAGGGCCGCGTCATCCAGAACCGCTCGGAGGGCTCGATCCTGCGCGAGATCGAGCGGATCCGCGACAAGACCCCGGGCTTCACGGGCGTGATCTCGGATGTCGGCGGGCCGACGGCGAACATGTACCGGATGGCCTGCAAGGACCCGAAGATCGAGGCGGCGTGCCGGCTGCCCTCCTGCGTCTTCCCGGACGTCTGCCCGAACCTGAACACCTCGCATGACGACCTGATCCGGCTCTACCGGAAGGTCCGCGAGGTGAAGGGCGTCAAGAAGGTGATGGTCGCCTCGGGCGTGCGCTACGACCTCGCGGTGAAGAGCCCCGAATACATCAAGGAGCTCGTCACCCACCATGTCGGCGGGCGCCTGAAGATCGCGCCCGAGCACACCGAGCGCGGCCCCCTCGACAAGATGATGAAGCCAGGGATCGGCACCTACGACCGGTTCAAGGAGATGTTCGACGCCGCCGCCAAGGAGGCGGGTAAGAAGTACTACCTGATCCCGTACTTCATCGCGGCGCATCCGGGCACGACCGACGAGGACATGATGCACCTCGCGCTCTGGCTCAAGAAGAACAACTACCGCGCCGACCAAGTCCAGACGTTCCTGCCCTCGCCGATGGCGACCGCAACCGCGATGTACCACACCGAGATCAACACGCTGCGGGGCGTGAAACGCGGCGGCAGCGAGTCGGTCGAGGCGATCAAGGGCCTGCGCCAGCGCCGGCTGCACAAGGCGTTCCTGCGCTACCACGACCCCGAGAACTGGCCCCTGCTGCGCGAGGCGCTGCGGGAGATGGGCCGCGCCGATCTCATCGGGCCGCGGCCGGACCAGCTGGTGCCGTTCTCGCAGCCGCCGGGGACCGGCGCCGGGGCGGGCCGGACGGGCGGCCAGCCGCGACCCCGCTACACGGGCGGCGGCCAGCGCTTCACCACGAAGGGCGTGCCGCTGCGCAAGTGACGGTTCGTGACGGGTCCGGCGCGCCGTAACGAATTGATACGCGCCGGCCATATTGCCGCGCGGCCGGCCGGTCAGCCTCACCGGCGATCGACACGGAGGTCGCGATGGCTGTCGCCTGCCCTGTTCTGACGCCCGAAGAGCGCAAGGCGTCCGAGATCCTGGACGCCGCGCAGCGCGCGATGATGGAGACGGTGCAGGCGGCAGTGGCGGAGGCCGCCGCGCGGGTGCGCCAGCAGAACCTCGATGCCGGCCTCGACCTCGCCCCGCCGCCCCGGGCCTATTTCGAGTCCGTGGTGCACCAGCGGATGTACCTGACGCTCTGCGGGGCGGCGGTCGGCACGTTCGCGGGCGGCGACGCCAGGACGGCGATCGGCCTCATCCGGAATCAGCAGCTGATCGCCAACCGCTACTGGAGGGCCGGGATCGCGGTGACGCCGAGGGCGCCGTGACGGCGGCGCCCGAGAGCGCCGCCGGGATCGTCCTGGCGCGCGTCGACCGGCTCGCCGGGATCAGCGCCTACCCGTGGACCCTGACGCGGCGCGTCTTCAGCCCGCAGCAGGCCGAGGCCGAGGCGCTCGTCCTCGGCTGGATGGCGGAGGCCGGCCTGTCGGCCCGGCGCGATCCCGCCGGCAACCTCGTCGGCCGGATTGAGGGCGCGGTTCCGGGCGGCCCGGCCGTCGTCGTCGGGGGCCACGTCGACACGCGCGAGGATGCCGGCCGCTACGACGGGACGCTCGGCGTGCTGATCGGCATCGCCGCCGTCGAGCGCCTGATCCGGCACGGACCGCCGCCGCGCCACGCGGTCGAGGTCGTCGCCTTCGTCGCGGACGCGGCCGGCCGGTTCGGTCCCCGGCAGCTCGGCAGCCGGGCCGTGGTCGGGCGGCTCGCCCCGGACGCGCTGGACTGGGACGACGCCTACGGCGTCACCCTGCGTCGCGCCCTGGAGGCGCACGGGCTCGACCCGGCGCGCCTCGCGAGCGCGCGCCGGGCCTCGGACGCGATCCTGGCCTATCTCGAGGTCGCCGCCGAGGCCGGCCCCGTGCTGGAGCGATCGGGAGCGCCGGTCGGGATCGTGCCGGCCCTGTCGGAATCGACGATGCTCCGGGTCACGCTGACGGGCGCCGCCGTCGACGCGGCGGCGAACCCGATGCCGGGCCGGTGGGACGCCCTCGCCGGGGCGGCCGAATGCGTCCTCGCCGCCGAGCGCGTCGGCCTGGCGCGGGAGGGGGTCACCGTCACGGTCATGCGCCTCGACGTCGCGCCGGTGCCGACCTTCGTGGTCGCGGGGGCGGCGACACTGGGCGTCCGCGTCGATTCCGCCGACGACGGCGCGCGGCGCGCGGCCCTGGCGGAACTCGCCGCGGCGCTCGAGGCGGTCGCGGCGCGGCGCTGGCTGGGGATCACCGTCGAGCGCAGCGTCGATCCCGACGCCACCCGGTGCGATCCCGGTCTGGTCCGCCTGTTCGAGGAGGCCGTCGAGGCCGCGGGACACCGCGCCGTGCGGCTGGCGCAGGGTGTGACCACCGACGCGTCCCACATGGCCCTGCTCGGACCGATCGGCCTCGCGCTGATCCGCTGTCGGGGCGGCGTCGGCTGGGGGGCGGCGGGGACCGTCGACCCGGCGGACGTCGCGGTCGGCCTCGACGTGCTCGCCGGCGTTGTCGGCGCGCTCGCGGGCGGCGCGCCCTCCCCGCGCGAGCCGCGGGACGGGCACCTCAGCCCGCCTTGGCCGGCAGGGTGAAGAGGTCGATGAAGGACCGCGCCAGGTCGGCGGGGCCCGCGACGGCGAGCGTCCCGCCGGCGCCGTCCCGGTCCAGCGGCGCCTTGCCGTAGACCGTGCGGCGCATCGCCATCGTGTCGCCGGTGAAGGCGAGGTCGGGCGCCTCGGCGACGCCCCGCCGCACGCGGATCTCGCCGCCGGCCACCGTCGCGACGAAGTCCTCGCCTGGGAAGTGGAAAGCGACCGTCGCCGACAGCGCCGACGCCCGCCCGCGGTCGACCAGGGCCTCGAGCGACATCATGGCCGACGCCCCCGACATGAACAGGCTCGGATCGTGCCGCGGCGAGCGGGCGGCCCAGCGGCCCAGATCGCGCATCAGCGGCGCGGCCTCGCGGCCCCAGTCGGTGAGATCGTAGACCTGCACGTTGGCCGGCGACGGCAGCCGGTAGCGCAGGGCGATGCCCGCCGCTGCCAAGCTCTCCAGCCGCTGCGTCAGCACGTTCGCGCTGATCCCCGGGAGGTTTGCCCGGATCTCGCTGAACCGCCGGGGACCGTAGACCAGCTCGCGCATGATCAGCAGCGACCAGCGCTCGCCGATGAACTCCAGCGCGAGGGCCGTGCCGCAGGCGTCGTCGTACAGGCGCTCGCGAGGCCGGGATGCTAGATCGGTTATTTTTTCTGACTTCATGGTTGCTTTGTGTAACCGAGAATGCGAGCCTGGGCAAAGCGGGGCCGGAGGGGGCGCCGCGCAGCGGCCGCAGCGCCGATTGTCACGGAGGAGCGCCCGATGCCACCCGCCGAGGGGACACCCATCTGGTTCGAGCTGAACGCGTCCGACCCGGACGCCGCGCAGGCCTTCTACGAGGCGGTCGCCGGCTGGCGCGTCGCGCCGTCGCCGATGCCCGAGCACGGCGGCTACCGGATCGCGGAGGCCGACGGGGCGCCCGTGGCCGGAATCCGGCGGCCGATGCCCGAGGCCCCCGGCCTCCCCGGCTGGGCGGTCTACCTCGCGACCTCGGACGTCGACGCCCTGGCTTCCCGCGCGGTCGATCTCGGCGGCGCGGTCCGGTTCGGGCCCGTCGACATCCCCCATGTCGGCCGCTTCGCCATGGTGAGCGACCCGCAGGGCGTGGTCTTCGCCGCGATGAATCCGGCCCGTCCCGGCGCGAGCCGGGCCTTCGGGCCGGTGCCGCTCGAGACGGAGCGGACGCGCGGCCACGGCGTCTGGATCGAGCTCGCCACCCCCGATCCCGCGGCGGCCCTCGCCTTCTACGGGGCGCTGTTCGGCTGGGAGAAGCTCGGTGCCATGCCGATGGGCGACTTGGGCGAGTACGCCTTCATCGGGCGGGGCGACCTGCGCCCCGGCGCGGTGATGTCGAGCGCGGCCACCGGCGCGCCGGCCCGCTGGAACTGGTACATCCACGTCGCCGACATCGACGCCGCGCTCGCGACCGTCCGGGCGGCGGGCGGCACGGTCCTCCAGGGACCCGACCCGATCCCCGGCGGCAGCTACGCGGCCAACATCGCCGATCCGGCGGGCCACCAGCTCGGCCTCGCCGGCCCGCGGCAAGCCACGTGAGGAGCGTCCGGCCATGACGAGCGACAAGCTGACGACCTGCCTGTGGTTCGATCGCGGCGAGGCCCGCAAGGCCGCGGACTTCTACGCCGCGACCTTCCCCGACAGCCATGTCGGCGCGCCCATGAACGCCCCCTCGGATTTCCCCGGCGGGTCCGCGGGCGACGAACTCACGGTCGCGTTCACCGTCCTCGGCCGTCCGTTCGTCGGCCTGAACGGCGGCCCGGCCTTCCGGGCCAACCAGGCGGTCAGCTTCATGGTGCTGACCGACGATCAAGCGGAGACCGACCGCTACTGGGACGCCGTCGTGGGCCACGGCGGCGCGGAGAGCGCGTGCGGCTGGTGCACGGACCGCTGGGGCTTCTCCTGGCAGATCACGCCGCGCGCGCTCCTGCACGCCAACAGCCACCCCGACCGGGCTGCGGCCCGGCGCGCGTTCGAGGCCATGATGACCATGCGCAAGATCGACATCGCCCGGATCGAGGCTGCCCTCCGCGGGGACTCCGCCCATGCGTAAGATCACCGGCTCCCTCTTCCAGTCCCTCGACGGCGTGATCCAGGCACCGGGCGGTCCGGAGGAGGATCAGACCGGCTTCGCGCACGGCGGCTGGACCTTCCCGTACTTCGACGCGTCGCTCGCCGGGCCGATGGGCAAGCTGCTCGGCGGCGATTACGAGCTGCTGCTCGGCCGGCGCACCTACGAGATCTTCGCCGCCTACTGGCCGCACAACGCCGAGCAGCCGATCGGCGCGACCTTCAACGCGATCCGCAAGCATGTCGTGACCGGAAGCGACGCCGCCCTCGGCTGGAACAACAGCCGGCACCTCACCGGCGACCCCGTCGCGGCGGTCACCCGCCTCAAGGAGAGCGCGGGCCCCGACCTCCTCATCCAGGGCAGCAGCAGGCTCTATCCGGCGCTGCTTCCGGCGGGCCTCATCGACCGGCTCGTCCTGATCACATTCCCGGTCATGCTCGGCCGCGGCAAGCGCTGGTACGCGGACGACCCGGCGGCGGCCCGCACCTGGACGCTGGTCGAGCAGAGCCACTCGCCGAAGGGCGTCCACGTCGCGGTGTTCGCGCGGGACGGGGCGGTCCAGACCGGCAGTTTCGCCAGCAAACCACCCAGCGCGGACGAGATCGCGCTCCGCGAGCGCCAGGCGGCGGGTCGCTGGTAGACCGCCGCCTGCGGCAGCGACCGGCCGGCCGCGCGCACGGCACGGGGTCGTGACCCGTCGGAAGCCGGCAGGTCCCGTGTCAGCCTTCCCTCAAACCTCTTGGCGGCCGCGCCGCGGCCGGGGTAGCCTGCCGCCAGGCCGATGCGGCCTGCCGCTCGCCCCGGAACCGGGATGGTGAACGCATCGCGGACGACCCACCCCCACCGTGTCCCTGACCGGCGCCGGGTCGGCAATGCGGGCACCGACGGACCGACGCCGGCTCGGGGAGAGGACCATGACGACCGTCGATCAGGCCAAGACCATGGCCAAGCGGCTGCGCGCCGCGCTGGCAGCCCGCGACCTCGCCGTCCCGCACGCGGCCGCCCTCGAACTCGTCGCCGCCGGGCTGGGCTACGACGACTGGAACACCGCCTGCGCCGTCCTGGACCGGGACGCGGATGACGGCCCCCGTTTCCTGGAAGCGGTGCCGGTTCTGCGCATCTTCGACGAGGCCAAGGCGCGCGCGTTCTACTGCGGCTTTCTCGGCTTCACGCCCGGGTTCGAGCACCGGTTCGAGCCGGGTCTGCCGCTCTACATGGAGGTCGCCCGCGCGGGATTGCGATTGCACCTGACCGAGCACCACGGCGACGCCACCCCCGGCTCGACCGTGTTCGTGCCGATGCGCGGCATCCGGGCCTATCACCGGGCGCTCACCGACCAGCGCTACGGCTATGCCCGGCCCGGCATCGAGCAGGCGCCCTGGGGCGAGGTGCTGGAGGTGGCGGATCCGTTCGGGAACCGGTTGCGATTCTGCGAGCGCCGAACCGGGTGACCGGTCGGGCGGGCGGTCCGATCCGCCGCCGACCCAGCATCTGGACTCGATCGGCACCTGACGGCGACGACGGCGTTCAGAGCGACGCCCGAGGCGTGGTGTTGCCCTCGATCGCGAAGGCGGCCTGTGGGGAAAGGCCGATCCCGGGCGCATCCCCATCGCCGGCCGGGTCCCGATGCCGCCGGCGTGCTGGGCCCGCCTCCAGTCCGAAAGCGGATCGTAGGTGCCGGCCCGGAGCCCGTGCTGCAGCGCTCTCACCGCGACGGAGCCGCACGCTCGTATGGGTGCTCCCATAACGACCTTGATGTGGGTTAATAGGGGCGATCTCAAAAAACTTATTGAACATAGACACTAGGTCTAATATCTGACAATTTTTAGATCAATATTGAGAGAGCCGGCCACATCGCTTTGGTGCGCGCCTGCCTTTCTGGAATCGATTGAATTGCGTTGGAGGGAGCGATGACTGATTTTTTCAAGCAAATCATTCATGCGCCACAGTTGCTTATTACCTGGACAATGTTTTTCGGGTTCGGACTGGCATTTTATGTAGCTTATATTGCAAAGAACCGCGCGAAATTCTCATTCCGTGGACTTGCGAAGCACTGCGTGCCGTTCAATGTCCTCACGGAAAAAAGCTTCCACACAGATGTAAAAATATACATCATTGGAAAATTGACAGGCAGTTTCATCGTGATACCTGCCATATTTCTCACTGCTGTTTGCTGCAATGCATATAGTTCTCTCGCGCATCTACTTTTCCCGGATTTCAAGAACCTCGAGTTTAGTATTTTTTATGCCAGCATTTGCACGATCGTCGTGTTCGTTGTCGTGGAATTCTCGGATTTTATCTGCCATTATGTTGAGCATAAAGTGCCGTTCCTGTGGGAGCTTCATAAAGTCCATCATTCGGCGCAAACTCTGAACCCTCTGACATCGAAGCGAGGCCATCCCGTGGGGATGGCGCTCGAAGCCATCGTTCGAGGGCTTCTGACTGCCGTGCCCGGTGGCTTGTTCATGTTCCTGTTCGGTCTCAGCGTCGTTGAAGCAACGTCACTATCTTGGGTCGCATCGAAAGTTTTCATTCTTCTCACTCTCGATCCGCTGAAGCATTCGCATCTTCCGATAAGCTTGGGTTTCTTCGATAAATTCCTGATCAGCCCGCATATGCACCAGATACATCACAGCAAGGTGCAGGCGCATTGGGACAAAAATTTCGGTACAAATTTGTCTATATTCGATTGGATGTTCGGGACTGCCTACAGACCGAGTCGGAACGAGATGCCGGTATTCGGCATCTCTGGCCTCAAAGACGAAACGTTGATGAAATACAACTCTCTGTACGGGTCCTATGTCGCGCCTCTGACCAGGAGCTACAGAAAGATCCGGAAAATGTTCAATCATGAAACAGGCTCAACCGAGCGATCGGCATCCTAGCTGGGGGCTCATTCAGGCCCATGCGATGACACGGGAGACGAGCGCGACGGCGGCGAGATGATCATGGGTCAAGCGATCGTGGTGGGTCGTGACGGGCCGCCAGTTTCTGAGGTGTCCGCAAAGGCACGCGACTCGATTGCGTCGCCGGTCGGCGATCCGGCTGTGCTTGTAGGGCACCGTCCGCGTGGCCGTGGACGGGATGGTGGCGATCAGTTCGGTGGCTCTTGAGCCAATCCCCCAGGCTCTGCGCGTCGCAGGCTCTGTCGGCCGTCAGAGCCCGTGATGAGCCACCTGTTGTAGCGGTTGTGGATCGTCGTGTGGGTGCCGTGGGCGGAGGGCGTGTCCTGCCAGCGGCAGCCGACCTTCGGGACGTGCCGGATGCCGCTGATCACCCGCCTGTCGTCGATCCGAGGTTTGCCCGGTTGGCCATGCGGCAGAAGCGGCTCGATCCGCGCCCAGGCGTCGTCTGAGAGCCAGAACAACCGCGCCATCGCGATCCTCTCGCGCGGAGAACTCCACAATCAGGAAGCGGACGCGAGCGGACGCAGATCGTTGTATGAGTGCCCGAACTAGGGGAGGAGGGCCGCGATGGGCGTCGATATCGCGCGCGTGAAGGCGCTCATCGCGACGTTGGAGGCTGTGACCTCCGCCCCCCACTTCCACAGGACGGCCTTCCGGACGCCGCGCAAGACCTTCGCGACGCTGGACGAGGTGGGCCACGACATCAACCTGATGTTCGACCCGGACCTGCGCGACTTCTTCTGCGAGCAGGTGCCGGCGGCTTTCAGCCCCGTTCCGGGCGGCTGGGGGCGGATGGGCGCGACGCGGTGCGACCTCGCGATCGTCGACGAGGCGACCCTGATGTCGGCCCTGACGGCGGCCCACCGGCTCGCCGCGCCGAAGCCGCGCGCGCGGCGCGGCGGCGCCTGAGACCGGCGCCCGTCGCCCACGCCCCGCCGACCGTGACGGTCCCGACCCCCAAGGTCGGGCCGGGATCCGTCCGCCGGCCTGACCTCAGGCCGGGATCCGTCCGTCGGGCGTGTAGCGGTCGACGGCCCGGGGGAGCTCGCGGGACAGCCGGGAGAGCAGCTCATCGCGGGACAGTCCCGTCCGCTGGGTGAGAGCCGAGAGGACGTCGGGTCCGATCGCCTGTTCCAGGTGGTGCGGCGCGATCTCCTGGTTCGGTCCCGTCTTGACCCAGGACTGGGCGGCCGTCCCGTGACCGGCCTGCTGGAAGCGGTCCAGCATCTCGCCGAGTCCGCTGTGCAGGAACCCGCCGGGAGCCTCGCCGCGCCGGTCGCCCAGGAGGCCGCCGAGGAGACCGCCCAGGCCGGCACCGGAGCCGCCGTTGGAGCCGCCGGCCGGACCGCCGGGGCCCGCGGGCGCGGTCTGACCGGCGCCGCCCAGCAGCTCCGCGAGCTTGTCGCGGTTCTGGTAGCCTGCCAGGGCGAGGAGGCCCAGGAGCGCCGTCATCGAAGGGTAGCCATCACTCATGGTTCGTCTCCCGCTGCGGGCAGCGGGCCCGCGCCCGTTCGCCACGCGACGCCAACCAACGCGCGCGGACCCGGTTGCGATGCGGGCGGCCCCGCCGAGGCCGGCGCGGCCGCATCGCGAACGGCTCTAGCCCGCCGCGGCACCGACGGGGTTGTCGACGCCGATCGGGTAGGTGCCGTGCCCCGCCCGCACGCGGCCATCCTCGAAGACGAGCACCTCGCTGACGCTCACACCCTTCTGGTTGCGATACTGGATCACCAGCGTGTCGATGCCCGCGAAGACCTGCTCTACCGCGAAGTGGAGGTCCGGGATCCGCCGCAGGGCCTCCGTCCAGTAGGCGCGCAGCGCATCCTTGCCCCGCACCGTTCCGCCCGAAGCGGGAGCGATCCGCGCGGCGCCCGGCGAGGTGAACACGGCGTCGTCGTGGAAATGGGCCAGCACCCGCTCGACATCGTGGGCGTTCCAGGCGGCGCACCACGCGTCGGCGAACGCGTTCCAGTCCACGGGGTGCGACATCCCGGTGATCTCCATGCAAGTGCCGGACTCGGGCACCGCGTGACGGGCCGACGGGAGGCTACCGCACGCTCGCGGCGATGGGTAGGCCGACGGGCCCCGGGACAGGGCCGGCCGAGGGGCTGCATGCCCTCGGCGCCGGCGAACCCGGCCGGAGGTCGGCTCAGCGCCACCCGAGCGCGGGGGCCACGTGCGTGAGCAGGCTCTCGATGAGGTGGGCGTTGTAGGCGACGCCCAGCTGGTTCGGGACCGTCAGCAGCAGGGTGTCGGCCTCCGCGATCGCCGCGTCGGCGCGCAGCTCGTCGACCAGCCGGTCCGGCTCCGCGGCGTAGGAGCGGCCGAATACCGCCCGCATGTTGTCGATGATGCCGACCTGGTCGCTGCTCGTTCCGCGCCCGAAATAGGCGCGGTCGAGGTCGTTCACGAGCGCGAAGATCGAGCGCGAGACCGAGACCCGCGGCGTGCGGGCGTGCCCCGCATCCTGCCACGCCTGCCGGTAGCGGCGGATCTGCCTGGCCTGCTGGACGTGGAACGGCTCGCCGGTCTCGTCCGCCTTCAGGGTCGAGCTCTGCAGGTTCATGCCTTGCTGCGCCGCCCAGATCGCGGTCGCGTCGGAGGCCGATCCCCACCAGATGCGGTCCCGCAACCCCTCGGAATGCGGCTCCAGGCGCAGGAGTCCCGGCGGGTTGGCGAACATCGGCCGCGGGTTGGGCTCGGCGAACCCCGTTCCCTTCAGGAGGTCGAGGAAGACCTCGGTGTGCCGGCGCCCCATATCGGCGTCCGTCTCGCCCTCGGCCGGGGCGAAGCCGAAGTGCCGCCAGCCGTCGATGACCTGCTCGGGCGAGCCGCGGCTGAGCCCGAGCTGCAGGCGTCCGCCCGCGATGAGGTCCGCCGCGCCGGCATTCTCGACCATGGAGAACGGGTTCTCGTAGCGCATGTCGATGACGCCGGTGCCGATCTCGATGCGCTTCGTCCGGGCGCCGACTGCCGCCAGCAGCGGGAAGGGCGAGGCGAGCTGGCGCGCGAAATGGTGGACCCGGAAATAGGCGCCGTCCGCCCCGAGCTCCTCCGCGGCGACCGCGAGGTCGATCGACTGGAGGAGTGTGTCGGCCGCACTGCGCGTCGCCGACCCGCCGGTCGGCGACCAGTGCCCGAAGGACAGGAACCCGATCGTCTTCATTTGCAGAACCTCCGCCCGCCTGCCGGGACCGGCGATAGCCGCCGGAATCCGGCCGGGCAACGATCCCGCGCCGCGGTGCTGACCCGCGCGGCTGGCCGCGCGCCCGGCGATCCGGCAGACTCGGTCCCGGTGACCGGGCTCGGTGACCGGTCCCGGTGATCCGGCGGGCCGGCACGAAAGTGGCAGGGGCACCGGCGGGCCCGTCCTGGGGACCGGCGCTCGGGGAGGCGTAGCGATGGATCGCGTGTCCGCCATCACGGCCGCCGTGCGCGCGCAGCGCGCCCGGGTCGAGGCCCTGTTCGCGGAGCTGGCCCGGTGCGGCCGGACGGAGCCCGGGTTTACCCGGCCCTCCTACAGCCCGGAGGAGACCGCGGCGCACGCGGCGGTGGCGCGCTGCGCCTCCGATCTCGGCCTCGCGATCGCCCGGGACGCCGCCGCCAACACCGCCATGACGCTGCCGGGGCGGGACCGAACCCTGCCTCCGATCCTGATCGGCTCCCACCTCGACACCGTGGCCCAGGGCGGCAACTTCGACGGTGCCGCCGGCGTGGTGGCCGGGCTCGCCGCCGTCGCGGCCATCCGCCAACTCGGCCTGGAGCCGGAGCGGGACATCTCCGTCCTGGGCATCCGCGCCGAGGAGAGCGTCTGGTTCCAGGTCTCGTATATCGGGAGCCGCGCGGCGCTCGGAGCCCTGCCGGACGGGGCGCTCGACGCGGCCCGGATCGACACGGGCCTCAGCCTCGCCGACCACATCGCCCGGGAGGGTGGCGACCCGGACGCGCTCGCCCGCGGCCCGGCGGCCTTCGACGCAGCCGCGATCCACGCTTTCCTGGAGGTGCATATCGAGCAGGCGCCGAGCCTCGAGGAGGCCGGGATCCCGGTCGGGCTTTGCACCGGGATCCCCGGCAACGTCCGCTATCCCGACGTCCGCATTGCCGGCCGCTACGACCATGTCGGGACGCCGCGCCGCTTCCGGCGCGACGCGGCCATGGCCGGGGCCGAGATCGCCCTGGCGCTGGACCGGGTCTGGGCGGAGCGCGAGGCGGCCGGGTGCGCGATGGCCGTCACCTTCGGCCGGTTCCACACCGACGCCGCGGCGCACGGCCTGACCACGGTCCCGGGCGAGTTCCGGTTCAGCCTCGACATGCGGGCCTACGCGGCCGCGGTGCTGGCGGAACTGGAGGCGGCGTTCCTGGCAGCGGTGGCGGAGGTGTCCGACCGCCGCGGCGTGACGGTGACGCTGGGTCCGCGCGCCGAGGCGGGCGTCGGCGCCGTCGCGCCGCGGATCCGTGACGGGTTCGCGGCGGCCGCGGACGCCCTCGGCATCGCGACGCGGCCCCTCGGCAGCCCGGCCTCCCACGACGCCGCCGCCTTCGCGAAGGCCGGCGTGCCGATGGCGATGCTGCTCGTGCGCAACGCCAACGGCAGCCACAATCCCCGCGAGGCCATGGTGATCGACGACCTGCTCGACGCCGTGGCGATCCTCACCGCGTGGCTCGTGGCGGAGACCTGCGGCGGCTGACGGGCGCCCGGTCAGGCGGCGAAGCGCGCGAGGCGGCCGACGGGTTCGCCCAGCACCGCGTCGTCGCGCATGACGGGGATCCCGCGCACGATCGTGGCGACCGGCCAGCCGGTGACCGTCAGTCCCGCGAACGGCGTCCAGCCGCAGGGCGAGACGATCCAGGAATCCTCGATCCTGCGGCGGGCCTTCAGGTCCACCAGGGTGAAGTCCGCGTCGTAGCCGGCCGCGATGCGGCCCTTGCCGAGGAGCCCGTAGACGCGGGCCGGCCCGGCCGCCATCAGGTCGACGAGGCGGGCGAGGGACAATCGCCCCGCAACGACGTGGTCGAGCATCACCGGCACCAGGGTCTGGACCCCGGTGAGGCCGGCCGGGCAGTCCGGCCAGGGCTGCGCCTTGGCCGCCCGCGCGTGGGGCGCGTGGTCGCTGCCGACCGTGTCGACGGTGCCGTCGTGCAGGGCCGCCCAGGCGGCCGTCCGGTGGCGCGCATCGCGGATCGGCGGGTTCATCACGCCGAGGCCGCCGAGCGTGTCGTAGCACTCGGGTGCCACCTGGGTGAGATGGTTGACCAGCACTTCGACGGTGGCGAGGTCGCGGAAGTCGCGCAGGTAGGCGAGTTCCTCGGCGGTCGAGACGTGCAGGATGTGGGTCGCCCGGCCGGTCCTGCGGGCGAGGGCCATGAGGCGCCGCGTGCCCAGGAAGGCGCATTCCGCGTCGCGCCACTCCATGTGAGTCCGGTAGGGCTGGCCCCGGCTGAACAGCGGCCTGCGCGCCTGGAGCCGGTACTCGTCCTCGCTGTGGAAGGCCATGCGCCGGTGGCCGGCGCGCATCGCCCGCTCGAGATGCGCGTCGTCCTCGATCATCAGCGCCGCCGTGGAGCTGCCGGCGAAGACTTTGACGGCGCAGACCCCCGCCTCGCGCTCCAGGGCGGCGAGCGCGTCGATGTTGGTCTTGGTGCCGGCCACGTAGAGGCCGATGTCGCACCAGCTGCGGCCCGCGACGTAGTCGCGCTTCCAGGCGAGGCGCCCGGCGTCGGCGATCGGCGGGACGGTGTTGGGCATGTCAAAAAGGGTTGCGATGCCGCCGAGGATCGCGGCCCGCGTGCCGGTCTCGATCGTTTCCACCGCCGGGTCGCCGGGATCGCGCAGGTGAACGTGACTGTCGATCAGGCCGGGCAGGACGTGCAGGCCCGCGGCGTCGATCACCGCCTCCGCCGTCGCTCCGGCCGGGACCCCGAGGGCCGCGATGCGCCCGTCGCGGATCCCGACATCCGCCGTCTCGGTGCCCCACGGCGTCACGCAGGTACCGCCGCGGATCAGGAGGTCGTACTGCATCGCCGGTTCCTTCTCACGGGGCGGCCCGGAGCAGCACGGCCCCGAGGGCCGCGGCGGCCGCCTGCTGGCAGGGCTCGATGACGGGGCAACCGATCGCGGCCTCCGCGGCGGCCCGGTGGCGCGCCATGCCGGCGCAGCCGAGCACGACCACGTCGGCGCCGTCGCGCTCGACCAGGGTCCGACCGGCCGCGATCAGGCGCGGGCCCATCGCGGCGTCCGCCGTCTCGGAGGCCCGCGCCTCCACCGGCCGGCTCCCGGCATAGCGATCCCCGAGGCCCATCTGGCGCACCGTGCGGCGCTGGCGCCGGACGCTGCCCTCGGACAGGGCCACGATGCCGAAGCGCTCCCCGAGCGTCAGGGCCCGCAGGATCCCCCACTCGGCGATGCCCATCACCGGGCGACCGCTCGCCGCCTCCCGGACCGCGTGCAGGCCCGGATCGCTGAAGCAGGCGATCACGAAGGCGTCGGACGGATCGTCCGCCACGCACCGGACGAGCGGCATCACCACCGAATCCGCGTCCCGCTGGGTCGCGATGCTCTCCGGGCCCTCCGGCAGGTCGGTCACCGCGAGGATGGGGCCGCCCGGCAGCCGCAGCGGCGCCAGGGCGGCGTCGATGGCGGCCGTCACCGCCCGGGACGCGTTCGGGTTGATGATCAGGATGCGCGCGGGCTCGGTGGTGTCGCGAGGCCGCATGGCGCCTTCCCTCTGAATACCGGTCGATCGGGATCGACCGCGATGCCGCGACGTCGACCGACCCATCGTGACCGCGGAAGACCTCAAGCGAAACCCGGGCCGCATGGCCGCCGATCCGATCGGGAGGCACCGTTCTTGCCCGCCCGCTTACGCAAGGGAGAGGTTATCGATGCAGGACGAAGCTCCGGACGCCACCGCCGAAATCACGCTGGTGAAGGGGGCCCGGTGGGTCGTCGCCTGGGATCCGGACAGCGGCGGTCACGTCTACCGCACCGGCGCGGACGTCGCCTTCGCGGACGGCGCCCTCATCCATGTCGGGCCGGGCTACGCGGGTCCCGAGCCGGCCCGGACCGTCGACGCCTCCGGCTGCATGATCATGCCCGGGCTCGTCGACATCCACACGCACCTGTTCTCGGAGCCGATGAACAAGGGGATGTGGGACGAGGTCGGCAGCCAGCGGCTCTACAACACCTCGCTCTACGAGTACCTGCCGATCCTGCGGCCCGACGCTGAGGGGACGCGGGCCGCCTACGGGGTCGCGCTCGCGGAGCTCGCCCTGTCGGGCGTCACCACCGTCTGCGACCTCGCCCTGCCGAGCGCGGGCTGGCTGGATCTCCTCGGCGCCTCGGGCCTGCGGGTCTGCATCGCCCCGATGTTCCGATCCGGGCGCTGGCTCACCCGCAACGGCCACAGCGTGGACTACGAGTGGGACGCGGCGGCGGGCCAGCGCGGCCTGGAGCAGGCCCTCGCCGAGATCGCGGCGGCGGAGGGGCACCCTAGCGGGCGCCTCTCCGGCATGCTCTGCCCGGCGCAGGTCGACACCTGCACGGCGGAGCTGCTGCGGGACGCCCATTCCGAGGCGGTCGCGCGCGACCTGCGCTTCCACACCCACGCGGCGCAGTCCCTGTCGGAATTCCACGAGATCACCCGCCGCACCGGGATGACGCCGATCGAGTGGCTCGACGATCTCGGCGTGCTCACCGAGCGGACCATCGTGGGCCACGGGATCTTCCTCGATGACCATCCCTGGACCCACTGGCACAGCCGGGGCTCGGACCTGCGCCGCCTGGCCGAGCGCGGCGCCACGGTCGCCCACTGCCCGACGGTCTTCGCCCGGCGCGGCATCGCGCTCCACCATTTCGGGCGCTACCTCCAGGCCGGAGTCAACATGGGGATCGGCACCGACGTCTACCCGCACAACATGCTCGACGAGATGCGCCTCGTCTCGTACCTCGCCCGGGTCGTCGCCGAGAATCCCCGCGACACCCGCGCGGCGGACGTGTTCCACGCCGCCACGGTGGGCGGCGCCAGGGCGCTCGGGCGCGAGGACATCGGCCGGCTCGAACCGGGCTGCAAGGCCGACTTCGTGCTCGTGGACTGCGGGCATCCGGCCATGCGCCCGTGCCGCGATCCCGTGCAGTCGCTGATCTACTCGGCCGGCGACCGCGCGGTTCGGCAGGTCTTCGTCGGCGGCCGCGAGATCGTCCGCGACGGGCGCGCCCTGACGATCGACTACGCCGCCGCCGCGGCCGCGCTGGAGGAGGCGCAGGGCCGCGCGCTCGCGCAGGTCCGGCAGCTCGACTGGGCCGGGCGCGGCCCCGACGCCATCGCGCCGCCGACCTTCCCGAGGCTGTGAGGCCCCGGAACTCGCCCCCTCAGGCGGGCCGGACGTTCCAGAACGTCGGGAACCCGTCGAGGATCCCGGTGAGGCGGGAGCGGTAGGCGGTCGGCTGCAGGTACTGGCCCAGCGGGTAGTAGGGCACGTCCTGCATCGACTGGAGCTGGATGTCCCGGCACAGGGCGGCACGCGCCGCCTCGTCCGGGGCGGTGAGCCACGCGTCGCGCAGGGACTCGATCCGCGGGGTCGTGGCCCAGCCGGCGTAGCCGCTCTCGCCGGTGCCGCGCAGGGCGATGTAGCCCGCGGGGTTCAGCCAATCCATGCCGGACCAGTTGGTGACGAAGGCGCTCCAGCCGCCCTCCGAGACCGGCCCCTTTCGGTTGCGCCGCTGCAGCATCGCGTTGAACTCGACCGCGTAGACCTCCACCGTCATGCCGACCCGCTGCAGCAGGTCGGCCGCGACCTGGCCGAGCGCCAGCAGCGGCGCCGAGTTCGACGGCACCATCAGCAGCACGGTCTCGCCGCCGTAGCCGGCCGCCTTGAGATCGGCGCGCACCCGCGCCGGATCGCGCGGATCCGTGAGCGGCTGCAACCCGTCCGTCGAGGCCATCGGCGTGCCCGGGCAGAAGAAGCCGAGGGGCACGTGGAACAGGCCGGGATCCTCGACGCCGACGACCCCCTGCATGCACGCGGTCTGGTCGATCCCGCCCCAGAGAGCCCGCCGGATCGCCGGGTTGTTGAAGGGCGGCTGCAGGTGGTTGACCCGCAGCATGGTCACGAAGCCGGTCGGGTCGAGGACGCGGGTGCTCACGCCCTTGGCCGCCTGCAGGAGCGCGATCTGGTCGTGCGAGGCGTATTCCTGCCAGTCCGCCTCGCCGGCGATCAGCGCGGAGGTCGCCGTGGAGGTGTCGCCGATGACGCGCCACTCGACCCGGTCGAAATGGACGACCTTCGGACCCGAGGTCCAGGTCAGCGGGCCGTCCGGGCGCGGCACGTAGTCCTCGAAGCGGGTGTAGACGACGCGGTCGCCGGGCACCCGCTCGTCGGGCTTGAAGCGGAACGGTCCCGAGCCGATGAGCTCCGGCACCTGCTGGAACGGGTCGATGGCGGCGAGGCGCTCCGGCATCATGGCGCAGACCGGGACGGACGCCTTGCCCAGCGCGATTGGCAGCAGCGGGAACGGGTGTTTCAGGCGGAACCGGATCGTCCGGTCGTCGGGCGCGGAGAGTTCGTCGGTCGCCTCCATGAGGGAGCCGCCGAACGGGTCGCGCTTCGCCCAGCGCCGCAGCGACGCGACGCAGTCGCGGGCCAGCACCGGCGTCCCGTCGTGGAAGCGCAGGCCCGCCCGCAGGATCAAGTCCCAGCGGCGCCCGTCCGCCTCGACCCGATGGCCCTCGACCATCTGCGGCGTGGCGCGATAGGCCGCGTCCATGCCGTAGAGCGTGTCGAAGACCATGTAGCCGTGGTTGCGGGTGATGTACGCGAAGGTCGTCACGGGATCGAGGGTGACGAGATCCTGCTGCGGGATGAAGCGCAGGGTCCGGGCCGCCTCCGCGCGGACGAGGGCCGGCGCCGCGACGGCGCCGGCGACGAGGGCGCCGGCTCCCTGCAACAGCGTGCGTCGCTTCATCCGAGACCTCCCGCTCCGCTCCGGCACCACGCACCGGTGGGCCGGGTCCCCGCGGGAAGCCCGGCCCGGCATCGCTTGCAGGAATGGGGCCGGCTCCCGCTCGGCGTCGCCGACCAGTCCGCGACCGCGGGAGCGGTACGGCGGCCCGTCAGTTCAAGCTCCGCTTGTGAAAGCAACGCCTCACCGCACCGACAGGGTGCGCGGCAGGTCGGACAGGGGCTCGACCCCGTCTGCGGTGACGATGACGGTCTCCGAGGCGCCGACCGTCCAGGCGCCGTAGCGGCGCAGGGTGGCCGGCAGGTGGAAGACCATGCCGGGTTCGATCGGCCGGTCCTGTCCGGTGAACAGCGAGAGCAGGGCACCCTCTCCCCAGTCCGGCGCGAAGGCGACGCCCATCGAGTAGCCGATCCGCTTGCGGAAGGCCGGGCCGTAGCCCGCCGCGTCGATCACGGCCTGCGCCGCCGCGTGCGGGGCGGCGCAGGGATGGCCGGGGCGGATCGCGCCGAGCGCCGCGTCGAGGGCGCGCAGGGCGCAGTCCATCATCCGCTGCGCCTCGGCCGGCGGCGGGCCGATCCAGACGCTGCGCATCAGCGCCGCGTGGTAGCGGGCGTGGCTGCCGGCGAGCTCAAGGAAGACCGCGTCGCTCGGCTCCAGCCGGCGGCGCCGCCACGTCATGTGCGGCAGACCGCTGCGCGGTCCCGACGCGACCAGCGGCTCCATCGCCATGGCCTCGGATCCGGCGGCCGTTGCGGCCGCCAGCATGGCGGCGGCGACGGCGTTCTCGTCGGTGCCGGCCGCGCAGGCGTCGAGCCCCGCGGCGAGACCGGCCTGCGCGTACCGGGCGGCGGCCCGGATCGCCGCCAGTTCGGCCGACGACTTCACCGCCCGCAGGGGGGCGAGGAGGCCGGATCCGTCGGGCAGCGGGCCGCTTCCGAGGGCGGCGTCGATCCGCGCCGCGAGCGCCGGCGCGACGAACCAGCCGTCCCGCTCCAGGGCCGGCCGGGCGACCCCGCGCCCGCGCACGAGGGCCGCCAGGGCCGCGGCCGGGTCGGCGCCGTCCGGGTAGGCCCGGATGTCGTCGAGCCACGTGTTGGCGGCCGCGCCCGGCAGTTCGAGCTGCCGGACCAGGAGGGCCGGGTCGCCGTCCACGGGCACGAGGAGTGCCTGGAAGGCGAAGTAGCCCGCCGTCTGGCGGCCGGTCAGCCAGTAGATCGTCTCCGGGCCGGTCACCACGAGGGCGTCGTGGCCGGCACCCGCGATGGCGGCCCGGGCCGCCGCCTGCCGGGCGGCGAACTCCGCCTCCGGGAAGGCCGCCTCGCGGCCGCGCAGCTCCGTGAACTCGTGCATCGCGCCGCCCTCGTCCCAGACTTCGCTCAGACTTCGCTCAGACTTCGCTCAGACTTCGCTCAGGCGCTGGATGATGCCCTGCTTGAAATTCTCGAGATGGGCCGCGATCGCGTCCGCCGCCGCCGCCGCGTCCTTGGCCCGCAGGGCGGCGACCACCGCGAGGTGCTCGCGATGGACCGCCTCGAACCGCTCGGGCATCCGGCTTAGGTTGAACATCTGCGTCTTGAGCCGCAGGTCCTTGATCGTCTTGGCGAGGGTCGCGTTCTGGCTGTGCTCCGCGATCAGGTCGTGGAAGCGCCGGTCGACCTCCCAGTTGCCCGGCGCGTCCGGGTCGCCCGCCGCCAAGAGTGCCTCCATCTGACGCTGCAGGTCCGCCAGCACCGCGTCGGCGATGCGGCCGGTGGCCAGCGCGACGCTCTCCCGCTCCAGCAGGCGGCGGACATGCAGGATCTCGATCAGCTCGCGCAGGGAGAATTCCTTGACCACGAGCATCCCGCCGGGTTGCCGCTCGATCAACCCCTCGGTCTCCAGCCGCGACATCGCCTCGCGGGTCGGGGTCCTGGAGATGTCGAGCATCTCGGCGAGGCGGCGCTCGTGCAGCACGGTGCCGGCCGGAAGGTCGCGGCGGACGAGCATGTCGAGCAGGCGGTCGTAGGCCATCTGGCCGAGGCTCTGCTCGCGCCGTGCACTGAGCGCCGTCGTGTACGACGCGGCGTCGAGGGTCTTCATGGTGTCCTCCCGGAGCGGCCGGCTCAGCCGCTCCCCATTCTTGTTCTCGCGCGTCCGCCGTGCCCGCTCACATGGCGGGCGTGCGGATCGGCTCCTTCGGGGCCGGATCATAGCCGATCAGCGGGGTAACGAGCTTGGCGTAGGTACCGTCCGCGACCATCTCGCCGAGCGCCTTGTTGACGGCGGCGTGCAGGTTCGGCTTGCCCTTCTTGATGGCGAAGCCCTTCTGGACCGTGCTCAGCGGGGTCTCGATCATCACCAGGGGCAGCTTGCGCGCCTTGATGGCGTAGTTGCCGGCCACCGCGTCGTTGATCACCGCGTCGATGTTGCCGCCGACGAGGTCCTGCATGGCGTCCGCGGCCGTCTTGTAGCTCTTCAGGGTGGCGCCGTTCTCCTCGGCGAGCTTGCCGAAGGTCGAGGCCGAGAGGGCGCCGACGTTGCGGCCCTTGAGATCCGCCGGCCCCTTGATGCCGGTATCCTTGCGGGTGACGATCCGCGCGCCGGATTCGAGCCACCCGTCCGCGAAGGCGACCTGCTTCTGCCGGGCGGGGGTGATGTCCATCGACTCGCTGGTGATGTCGTACTGGTCGGCCATCAGGCCCACCAGCAGGGCGTCGAACTTGATGTTGACCGGGCTGTACTCGAGCCCGAGCCGGCGGCAGACCTCGCGCATGACCCGGACCTCCAGCCCGTCGAGCTCGCCGCTCGGCGTGCGCATGCTGAAGGGCGCGAAGGTGCTGTCCGTCGCCACGATCAGCTTGCCGGGCTCGATCAGCTCCAGCTTGCCCTCGGCCGCGCGGGTCGCGGGGGCGGCGAGGATCCCTGCGCCGAGGCTGGCGCAGAGGGCGGCGAGGGCGAGGACGTGGCGGCGGTTCATGGTGATCTCCGGTCTCGGGACGGGGCGGGAAGGATCGGCCGCGGCCCGTCCCGCGGCGGGGGGGCTCAGGACAGGCGGGCGTAGCGCCGCTCGAAATAGGCCGAGAGCTGCGACAGGATCGACGTGAGGCCGAGGTAGATCAGCGCCGCCGCGATGTAGAAATCGAACGGCCGGAAGGTCGTGGCGATCATGAGCTGCGCGTAGAGCGTCAGCTCCACCACCGTGATCGTCGACAGCAGCGAGGTATTCTTCACCGCCGAGATCGCCTCGTTGGTCAGCGACGGCAGGATCATGCGGAAGACCTGCGGCAGGACGATGCGCACCATCATGATCCGCGGGTTCATGCCGAGCGCCAGCGCCGACTCGACCTGACCCCGGGGGATCGCCGCGAGGCCGGCCCGGATCGTCTCGGCCACGTAGGCGCCGCTGCTGACACCCAGCGCGATGATGCCGGCGGTCACGGGCGAGAGCTTCACCCCGACCTGCGGCATGCCGAAATACACGATGAAGACCTGCACGAGGGTCGGCGTGCCGCGGATGAACCAGACGTAGAAGCTCGCCAGCGCCCGGAAGGGCGCGAAGGACGAGCGCTTGCCCAGCGCCCCGAGCAGGCCGCAGGCCCAGCTCACCAGGATGCTCGCCACCGTGACGCCGAGCACCACTAGGGTCGCCGAGAGGAAGCCGGGGCCGTAGGTGACGACCTCGTCCGAGAGGGTGAGCCACCACTCCTGCAACGCCGCGACGCTCATCGCTGTCCCTTCTCCCCGGTGATGGGCCGGCGCCTCACGCCGTCTGTCCCGGCGCGGCGGGCTGGTGCAGGACGCGCCGGAGGAACTGGCGCAGCCGCTCGCTCCGGGGCGCGCCGATGATGGCGTCGGGCGGCCCGTCCTCGGCGATCACGCCGCCGTCGAAGAACAGGGTGCGGGTGCCGACATCCCGGGCGAAGGCCATCTCGTGGGTGACGAGCAGCATCGTCATCCCGTCCGCCGCGAGGGAGCCCATCAGCGCCAGCACCTCGCCGACCAGCTCCGGATCGAGGGCCGAGGTCACCTCGTCGAACAGCATCACCTTGGGCGCCATCGCCAGGGCGCGCACGATCGCCACGCGCTGCTGCTGCCCGCCCGAGAGCTTCGACGGGTAGGCGTGCCGCTTCTCGTAGAGGCCGATGCGCTGGAGCAGCGCCTCCGCCTCCGCGACGGCCTGCCGGCGCGGCATCCGACGTACCCGGATCGGCGCCTCGATGACGTTCTCCAGCACGGTCATGTGCGGCCAGAGATTGTAGCTCTGGAAGACCATGCCGATCCGCGCCCGCAACTCGCAGAGCTGCTGCGGCGTCGGCTGGCGGCGGGCGCCCTGCTCGTAGTCGAAGGCGAAGCGCTCGAAATCCATGAAGCCGGAGGTCGGCGTCTCCATGAGGTTCAGGCAGCGCAGGAACGTGCTCTTGCCCGAGCCGCTCGCACCGATGATCGACACGACCTCGCCCTCTCGGATGTCGAGGGAGATGCCCTTCAGGACCTCGTTGGTGCCGTAGCTCTTGTGCAGCTTCCTGATCTTCAGGAGCGGGGGCGCGGCCGTCTCGGTCTGAGCCATCGTTAAACCTGATGTTTTGCAGTCGCTTCGCGGATCGATGCTTAGATCCGCACGCAGATCGCAATATGTTGCTGTTTTATCGTTCATAAAATCTCTCAATATAGAGATTTAATTTTCCATCCGCCGACGTTTTACATTGCCAAATCGGATGGGATGCCTTAGCAGAACCGGTATACCGCCGGCATTCAAGCGGTATTTTTGAGCATGGCTGCCTCCGACATGGTCATCGAACTTCCGGATCCCGGTATTCCCTTCGCGACTGCGCCGGGCGCGTGCCTCATTGTTCAGCCGATGGACCGGGTCGGACCCGCGCGGCAGCCGGCATGACCCGGCTCGCGATCGATCCGGATCTCTGCGCGGGCCTGTTCGCCGAGCTCCTGAGCTTCAGCGAGGACGCGCCGGGCGTGACGCGGGCGGCCTACGGCGTCGGCGAGGAGCGCGCCCACGCCCTGATGCGAGCCACCGGGCTGGCACTCGGGCTCGCCGCCGAGACCGACGCGGCCGGCAACCTGTTCCTGACGATGGCGGGCCGCGACCCGGCACTGGCGCCCTGGATGGTCGGCTCTCACGTCGACACGGTGCCCCACGGGGGCAATTTCGACGGGGCGGCGGGCGTGATCGGCGGCCTCGCGGCCGTGGAGGCCCTGCGCCGGGCTGGGATCGTGCCGGCGCGTCCCGTGACGGTGGCGGTGTTCCGGGCCGAGGAGAGCGTGTGGTTCCCGGCCTCCTACGTCGGCAGCCGGGCCGCGCTCGGCCTGCTGCCGCCGGAGGTGCTCGACCTGCCCCGCGCCGATACCGGCCGGAGCCTGCGCGACCACATGGCCGAACTCGGCCTGCGGCCGGGGGCGGTGGCGCGGGGCGAGCGGCTCCTCGATCCGGCGCGGATCCACGGCTTCGTCGAGATGCACATCGAGCAGGGCCCGGCGCTGGAGGCGGCCGGGCTCCCCGTGGGCTTCGTCACGGCGATCAGCGGCAGCTTCCGCTACCGCAAGGCGGCCTGCTTCGGCCGCTACGGCCATTCCGGCGCCGTGGCGCGGGGCGACCGCAGCGACGCCGTCTTCGCCCTCGCCGACCTGATCACCGGCCTGGACGCGCTCTGGGGCAGGCTGGAGGCGGAGGGCTGCCCGGCCACGATCACGCTGGGCGAGGTCGCCACCGACCCGGTTCAGCACGCCTTCGCCAAGATCCCCGGCGAAGTCCGCTTCTGCCTCGACGTGCGCAGCACCGAGCCGGCCGTTCTCGACCGGGTCGAGGCGGCGCTCGCCGAGCATATCGCCGCCATCGAGGCCGCCCGCTCGGTACGCTTCGTGCTGGGCGAGCGGACCGGCAGCACGCCGGCGCGGATGAGCGCCGCGCTGGTCGAGGCCCTGTCCGGCCACGCGCGCCGGCTCGGGACGCCGTTCCGCACGATGGCGAGCGGGGCGGGGCACGACACCGCGACGCTGGCCGGCCAGGGCGTGCCGAGCACGATGATCTTCATCCGCAACCAGAACGGCAGCCACAACCCGGACGAGGCGATGCGGATCGCGGATCTGTGCGCCGCCGCCACCCTGGTGGCCCACCTGGTCGCCGAAGCCTGACCCCGCGCGAGAGAAGGGATGCACCGATGATCGTCGATCTGAACTGCGACATGGGCGAGGGCTTCGGCGTCTACCGTCTGGGCGACGACGCCGAGATGCTGACCGTGGCGACCTCGGCCAACATCGCCTGCGGCTTCCACGCCGGCGACCCGCTGGTGATGCACGAGACCCTGAGCCGCGCCGCCGCGAACGGCGTGCAAGCGGGCGCCCACCCGAGCTTCCTCGACCTCTGGGGCTTCGGCCGGCGGCCGATCCACGGCGAGCGCCCCGCCGACATCGAGAAGGCGGTGCTCTACCAGGTCGGCGCGCTGCTGGCGCTGGCGCAGGATGCCGGCTGCCCGGTGCGCCACGTGAAGACCCACGGGGCCATGGGCAACATGGCCAACGAGGATGCCGACCTCGCTCTGGCGGTGGCCCGGGCGATCCGCACCCTCGACCGCGACCTGATCTTCGTGGTGATGCCCGGCCTGGAGACCGAGCGGGCCGGCGAGAAGCTCGGGCTGCCGATCGCGCGCGAGATCTACGCCGACCGCGCCTACGCGGATGACGGCACCCTGGTCTCGCGCAAGCTCCCCGGCGCCGTGCTGCACGATCCCGATTCCGTCTCGGAGCGCGTGGCGCGGATGCTGGAGGACGGGGCGATCACCTGCCTGTCCGGGCGGCGCATCCCGACGCGGATCGACACGGTCTGCGTCCACGGCGACACGCCCGGCGCGGTCGCCATGGCGCGCCGCCTGCGCGACGACTGCGCCGCCAAGGGGATCGCCCTGCGCCCGATGGCCGAGGTGCTCGGTGTCTGAGCCCGGCTACCGCCTCCTCGATAGCGGCGACCGGGCGCTCACGGTGGAGCTCGGCCGCGCGGTCGATCCCGCGATCAACGCGCGGGTCATCGCCCTCGACGCGGCGCTCCGTGGCGCCGGGCGCCCGGGCCTCTTGGAGACCGTGCCGACCTACCGCTCGCTCCTCGTCCTCTACGATCCGGACCTGCTGCCCCGGGCCGACCTCGCCGCGCTGATCGCCGCGCACTGGCCGCCGCCGGACGGGGCGGCGGGCTCGCTGCGCCGCTGGCGGGTGCCGGTCCATTACGGCGGCGCGCACGGCGCCGACCTCGACGACCTCGCCGCCGGGGCCGGGCTCAGCCCGGAGGCGGTGATCGCCCTTCATTCCGGCCGCGACTACCGCGTCTACATGATCGGCTTCGCCCCCGGCTTCGCCTATCTGGGCGGCCTCGATCCCCGGCTCTACGCGAGCCGGCGCACCGATCCCCGACCCAGGACCCCGGCGGGCAGCGTCTCGATCGGCGGGAACCAGACCGGCGTCTCGCCGCCCCTGGAGCTGCCGAGCGGCTGGCAGCTCATCGGCCGCACGCCCGCGCGCTCCTACGATCCGGGCCGGGCCGAGCCGTTCCTGTTCGCGGCCGGCGACCTGATCCGGTTCGAGCCGATCGACCGCGCCGCGTTCGACGGCCTCAGCGAGGCCGCCCGCGCCGGCGAGACCGTCGCGACCCTGGAGCGGATCGATGCCTGAGGGCCTGCGCGTCATCGCCCCCGGCGTGGCCTCGACCCTGCAGGATGCCGGGCGGCCGGGCTACCTGCGCTACGGCATCTCGGGGTCCGGCGCGATGGATCCCGACCTGCTGGCCCTGGCCAACGGCCTCGTCGGCAACCCGCTCGACGCCGCGGTGATCGAGATGGCGATGGTCGGTCCGACCCTCGCCTGCGAGACGGATATCTGCCGCGTCGCCCTCGCCGGCGCGCC
Source organism: Methylobacterium sp. yr668 (assembly GCF_900116245.1). Lineage (NCBI taxonomy): Bacteria > Pseudomonadati > Pseudomonadota > Alphaproteobacteria > Hyphomicrobiales > Methylobacteriaceae > Methylobacterium > Methylobacterium sp. yr668. The sequence continues at coordinate 65,372 of NZ_FOZY01000023.1, forward strand.
CTTCGCGATGAGCCTGAACGGCCGCGCCCTCGACCCGTTCACGGCCCACGACCTGCGGCGGGGCGACCGGCTCGTCCTGGGCGGACCGCGGCAGGGCCTGCGCGCCTGCCTCGCGGTCGCCGGGGGCTTCGCCGTCGCGCCGATGCTCGGCAGCGTGGCGACGCACACCCGCACCCGCCTCGGCGGCCTCGACGGTCATCCCCTGGCCGCGGGCGACCTGCTGCCCCTCGCGGCGCCCGCGCCCCGCGACCGTCCGCTGACCCTGCCGCCGGCCCACCGGCCGACCTTCGGTGGCCCGATCCGGGTGGTGCTCGGGCCGCAGGCCGACGGCTTCACCGAGGACGGCCTGCGGACGTTCCTCTCCGAGCCCTACACCCTCACGGCGCGGGCGGACCGGATGGGCTGCCACCTCGACGGGCCGCCGATCGCCCACGCGGACGGTTTCAACATCGTCTCGGACGGGATCGTGAACGGCTCGATCCAGGTGCCCGGACACGGGCGCCCGCTGATCCTGCTGGCCGACCGCCACACCACCGGCGGCTACCCGAAGATCGCCACCGTGATCTCGGCGGATCTCGGCCGCCTCGCGCAGGTGCGGCCGGGGGAGACGATCCGGTTCGCGGCCGTCGCCGTCGCGGAGGCCCAGGTCATCGCCCGCGCCGCGCGAAGCGCTCTGGCCGCGCGGCTGACGGCGCTGGTGCCGGCCGGCGGCGGCGATCTCGACAGCGCGTTCCTGCTGTCCTGCAACCTCGTCGGCGGCGTCGTCTCGGCGCGTGCCCCCGATCCGGCGCCCTGACGGCGCCGCACCTCCTCCATCCAGCAAGAGACCGTCGATGCTCACGCCGTTCCACCTCGCCTACCACGTCACCGACCTCGACGCGGCGCGCCGCTTCTACGGGGGCGTCCTCGGCTGCCAGGAGGGCCGCAGCACCGAGACCTGGGTCGATTTCGACTTCTTCGGCCATCAGCTGTCGCTGCACCTGGGCGAGCCCTTCGCCACCACCCGGAGCGGGAAGGTCGGCGACCACACGGTGATGATGCCGCATCTGGGCGTGGTGCTGCCGCTCGACGCCTGGGAGGCGCTCGCCGGCCGTGTCGAGGCGGCCGGCATCGCCTTCGACATCCCGCCCGTCGTCCGCTTCGCCGGCGAGCCCGGCGAGCAGCGCACGATGTTCTTCTTCGACCCGAGCGGCAATCCGATCGAGATCAAGGGTTTCCGGGATCTGGCCGGCGTCTTCGCGCACTGAGGCGCGTATCCGCGAAGCCGCCCGTCGCCGGAGCGGCGACGGGCGGCCAGGACGCGACGTCCGTCAGGCGCGGCGGGCGTTCCAGAAGACGAACTGGCCGTCGACCACGTCCCGAAGGTCGCGCCGGAAGGCCGTCCGGTAGAAGTACTGGCCGGTCGGCAGGTACGGCACGTCGCGCATCGCGAGAGTTTGCATCCGGGCCGCGATCGCCTTGCGGGCCGCCTGGTCCGGCGCCTCGATCCAGGCCTCCCGCAGGCTCTCCAGCTCCGGCAGGTCCGGCCAGCCGAAGAAACCCTTCTCGCCGCCGCAGCGCAGGACCTGCTCCACGACCGGGTTGGCCATGTCGAGGCCGGTCCAGGTCGTGGTGAAGATGTTCCAGCCGCCCTGGTCGGGGGGCGCCTTGCTGGCGCGGCGGGTGACCAGCGTGCCCCAGTCGGAGACGACGTACTGCACATTCATCCCGAGGCGCTGGAGCAGGTCGTGCATGATCTCGCCGAGGGCGCCGAGCACGGGGTTCTCGCTCGTCGACATGAGCACGACGCGCTCGCCCTTGTAGCCGGCCGCCACGAGGTCGCGCTTGGCCTTGGCGAGATCGCGCGGCCGGGTGAGCACGTCGAGCCCGGCATCGGTGGCCATCGCGGTCCCCGGCGTGAACAGGCCGACATCCTTGCGCCACAGCTTGGGATCGTCGCCGGCGGCCGCCGCCATGAAGTCTGCCTGGGACAGGGCCTCGAGGACCACGCGCCGGACCGCCGGCTTGTCGAAGGGCGGGTGGAGATGATTCATCACGCCGGTGCCGAGATTGCCGAGCGGCGAGGCGAGCTGCGTCGCGATCTGCGGGTGCGCCTGAAGCGTCGGCACGAGATCGCTGATCGGGTTCTCCCACCAGTCGACCTCGCCGTTCTGAAGGGCGGCGGCCGCGGTGCCGGGATCCGGCATGACCTGCCACTCGACCCGCTCGAAATGGACACGCTTCGGCCCCGCCACCCAGGAGACCGGGCCGTTCTCCCGGGGCCGGTAGTCCGGGTTGCGGTCGTAGACCACGCGGGCGCCGACGAGCCGCTCCTTGGTGTTGAACCGGAACGGCCCGGAGCCGATCAGCTCGGGGATCTGCTGGGCCGGGTCGGTGGCGGCTAGGCGCTCGGGCATGATGACGAGGACCGGCGGACCGAGCTTCGCCAGCGTCTCGAGCATCAGCCCGTAGGGCCGCTTCAACCGGATGACGAAGGTGCGGTCGTCCGGCGCCTCCAGGGCGTCCGTGCGCGCCATCAGGGCCTGCCCGAGGCTGTCGCGTTGCGCCCACCGCCGGATCGACGCGACGCAGTCGCGGCCCCGCACCGGCTCGCCGTCGTGGAATCTCAGGCCCTCGCGCAGCCGGAAGGTCCAGCGCCGCCCGTCCTCCTCGACCGTGTGGCCCTCGACCATCTGCGGCTGCGGCGTGAACTGCGCGTCGAGGCCGTAGAGCTGGTCGAACACCATGAGCGCGTGGTTGCGCGTGACGTAGGCCGTGGTCGTCACCGGATCGACGATGGTGAGGTCGGATTGCGGCACGAAGCGCAGGACGCTCGCCCGGCCGCCCTGGGCCAGGGCCGGGCGGGCCGGAAGGAAGGGCGCGGCGGCCGCGACGGCGGCACCGCCGAGGAAGGTTCGTCGCAGCATGGGGTCACTCCTGGCGTTCCGGGGCAGGCGGGCGGGGACGGGTGCGCCGGGCGGGATCCCTAGCGAGGATGCCTTCTGCGGGCGCGCATTCCGCAGGAACACAACCTGCAAGCGCCATTCCGCCCGGCACGGTCACGGGACGCGGACGGCCTCTTCGGCCCGCCGGCGCAGGGCCGCGCGGTCGATCTTGCCGGTCGAGGCGAGCGGCAGCGCCTCGACGAACCAGACCCGACGCGGGTGCTGGTAGGCCGGCGCGTGTTCGAGCGCGTAATCCTTGAGAGCGGCCTCGTCGACGGTGGCGCCAGGCCGGCGGACCACGAAGGCGACCGGCTTGGTGCCCTTGATGGCGTCGTCCACCGGCACCACGCAGGCTTGGAGCACCGCGGGGTGGCGCTCCAGCACCAGCTCGACCTCGCCCGGAAAGATGTTCTCGCCGCCGGAGACGAACATGTCGTCGGTCCGCCCGAGGAAGTAGAAGAACCCGTCCGCGTCGCGGCGGAAGACGTCGCCGGTGTCGTAGAACCCGTCCGCGGTGATCGGGACGGGCACGTCCGGCCGGTTGTGGTAGCCGAGCATGATCGCGGGGCTGCGCATCTGCAGGATCCCGGTCTCCGGGGCGTCCGGTCCGACGAGGCGCACCGCCACCTGGGGATGCGGCACGCCGACCGACGCGACCGGCGTCGGCAGGCCGTCCGGATGGTCGCCGAACACGACCGGGCCGCCCTCGGTGGTCCCGTAGGCGTTGAGGATGCGGGCGTTCGGCAGGAGGGCGCGGATCTGCCGGGCGAGGGTGTCGTTGACCGGCGCCGAGCCCATCCGGACCGTCCGCACGCCGGTGAGGTCGGCTTCCGCGAGGAGATCCGGCTCCCGCAGCATCATGGCGATCATCGGCGGCACGGCGGTGAGCCACGTGCAGCGGTACCGGTCGATCGCCGCGATGTAGGCCCGCGCCTCGAATTGCGGCAGCAGCACCATCGTGGCGCCGGCCGCGCAGACGAGGAGCGCCAGGGCGAGCGCGTTCATGTGGTAGAGCGGCGCCGCCACGAGCAGCCGGTCGTCGCGCAGGTCCGTCTCCGCGGCGCGGGTCCGCGCCACCCAGAGGTGGCTGGCATGGCTCAGCCGCACGCCCTTCGGCCGGCCCGTCGAGCCGGACGTGTAGAGGAACAGGGCCGCCTCGTCGGGCTCGGGCACGACCGGCACGAACGGACCGGGGTCGAGCCAGGCCGCGAAGCCCTCCGGCCCGTCATCGTCGAACCCGGCGATCCGGATATCGGGGCCGAGATGGGCCAGCAGCGCCCGGCGCGGGCCGTCGCAGAGCACGAGCCGCGCCCCGCAATCGGCGAGCACGGCGGCGATCGTGGCCGGCGGGAACTTGTGATTGACCGGGACCGGGACCACGCCGGCGCGCATCGCCCCGAGCAGCGCCGCGATCGTGTCGGGCCGGTTGGCCGCGAGGATCGCGACCCGCGCGCCGCGGGCGATCCCGCCGCGCAGCAGGCCGCGCGCGAAGGCGTCGGCCCGGGCGTCGAGGCCGGCGCGGGTCATCACGGCGGGCTCGCCATCGGGGGCGACGCCGATGATCAGCGGCCTGTCCGGCGGCCCGGACCGGTCGACGAGATCGCCGAGATTGGTCGGAGCCGTGGCCGCGCGCGTCATGGGGCCGCCCTGCACGGGAGGTTAAGGTCGAAGGTCGGCAGCGTCAGCGTGGCCGCGCCCGGCCCGTGCCGAACCCAGCCCGCCTCCGGGAGCGCGCCCGCGCGGGCTTCGAGGGCGTCGAGGCTGCGGAAGCGCAGGGTCAGGGTGGCGAAGCGGCCGGCCGGCCCCGGCGCGATCGCGACCCGCGTCTCCCCGAGCCGGAGGGTCCAGCCGTCACCCACGGCCTCGGCCGGCGCACCGCTCGCGGCGGCGTAGAGACGGGCGTCGGCATCCGGTGCCGGGCTCTCGATCTTCAGCGCGTCGATCCCCGTGAAGCCGTTCGGATGGTCGAGCCATTCGGGGCGCCAGACGAGATCCGGGGTCAGGTGCTCACAATGGTAGAGGCGCCCCGCCGGGAACCGGTCGACCGGCACCCGCACCGTGCGGAACCGGGCCGTGTCCTCGCGGCCGTCGACGGTCACGGGGCGCGTGAAGGCGACGGTCGGCCCGGCCGCGAGCCCCGCCGCGGCGAGGCGGGCATGCGTCGCGTCGGCGTCCCGGCTCGCCACGACGAGCCCGTTCAGGCCGAACGGGCTGTCCAGAACGTCCTGCCGCTGCGGACCCGTCTCGGGCAGGCCGACGAGTTCGAGGTAGGGTCCGGCCGTCATCATCAGGTGGTTGATGGAGCCCAGCGAGTGGTGGCCGCGCGGTGTCAGGCGGAAGCCGAGGGCGGCGAACAGCTCCGCCGCCTCGTCCATCCGCCGCAGCACGTTGATCACCACGTGGTCGAGGGCCCCATCCGCCGGGGCGCCGGGGGCCGGTCCGGTCATTTCGGCGGCGCCGTCATGTAGACGCCGCGGCCGCTCGCGAGCAGGCGCCCCTCCGGGTCGAGGATCTGCGCCTCGGCCACCGAGAGCTGGTTGCCGAACTTCACCACCGTGCCGCGGCAGGTGAGATCGCCCTGCATCGCGGCCCGGTGATAATCGACCCGCAGGTCAACGGTGGGGACGCCGCGGCCGGTCTTGGAGACCAGCGCCCAGTCGGCGGTGAGATCCACGAGCGTCGCCAGGATGCCGCCGTGCACGTAGCCGCGCTCGGCGTTGACGACCCATTCCGGCCGCCACGTCGCCTTCAGCTCGATCGTCCCATCGCCGACGGCGACGACGGAGAGGCCGAGCCACTGGTGGAACGGGCCGCGCAGCAGCAGCGCCTCGACCTGCTCCTTGGTGAGGGGGGTGTCGGACATGGCTTGGGGGATCTCCTCGGGCGGTGTCAGGGGGTGACGACGATCTTGCCCATGACCTCGCGGTCGCGGATCATCCGCAGGCCCTCGGCGGCCTCCTCGAGGGGCAGGAGCTTGTCGATGGTCGGCTTCAGCGTGCCGGCCTGGATCATGTCCATCAGGGCCGACAGGTTGTCGTCGTAGAAGCTGTTGGAGCCGATCACCTTGAGCTCGAAGCTCCAGATGTAGCGGAGATCCTCCTTGGGATCGTGCCCCGCGGTGGCCCCGCAGACCAGCAGCGTGCCGCCGCGCTTCAGGCACTTGAGCGAGGGCACCCAGGTGTCGCCGCCGGTGAAGTTGATCACCACGTCGACCCCGCCCTCGTAGGTCCGGCGCTGCGGCTTGCCGTACTGCTGGATCGCCCACTTGGAGAAGTCGGTCTCGCGGTAGTTGACGACGTGGTCGGCCCCGAGGGCCGTCAGCGCCGCCATCTTCTCCGCGCTGCCCGCGCAGGCGATCACCTCGGCGCCGAGCTGCTTGGCCAGCATCACGCAGCCGGTGCCGACGCCGCCGCTGGCGCCGAGGATCAGGACCTTGTCGCCGGCCTTCACGGTGTTGTGGGTGATCAGCATGCGGTGGGCCGTGCCGTAGGCCACCGGCAGGGACGCCGCGTCCGCGTAGCTCACGTCCGGCGGCATCGCGATGAGCTGGCTCGTCGAGACCCGGCAGTACTCGGCCATGCCGCCGTCGAGCATCTCGCCCATCAGGCCCTTGGCCTTGTTGAGCGGGTTGACCAGCACCCGGTCGCCGACGCGCCACTCCGCGACGCCCGCACCGAGCTCGACGACCTGCCCGGCCATGTCGAGGCCGATCACCACCGGCATCGGCACCTTGATGCCGGGCATGCCCTTCACGGTGAACACGTCGTGGTAGTTGAACGAGGACGCGCCGACCCGGATCAGGACCTCGCCCGGGCCGGGGGACGGCCTCGGATAGTCGTTCACCACCTTCAGCGTGTCGATGTCGCCGTGCGCCTCCAGAACGAGCGCCTTCATCGTCTGAGCCATCGTGGAAACCCTCTTCTGCAGGTCGGAAAGGCTACGGGATCGACTTCGACCGCTCGTAGGGGCCGGGGACCAGGGCCGTGTCCGGCAGGCTGCCCTGGACGGCGCCGACCGCCTTGAACACGTCGAATTCCCGCTTCAGCGAGGCGATGTCGGCGGGCTCCAGGCTGACCGTGTAGATGCCGTCCCAGAGGCCCGCGTAGGCCGCGGCGTCGGCGTCGCTCAGGTTCGCGGCCGCCTTCAGGATCTTGGCCACGCCGGGCTTGTCGGCCTGGCCGAACGCGTAGGCCTTGCGCATCGCGGCCACGACCTTGGCGGGCGCGTCCGGATTCTGCGCCATCCAGGCATTGCGCATCAGGCCGACGCCGAGGACCGGCGGCGCGTCCTGCTGGGTGAGGCGCCTCCACTCCTGCCGGAAGGTGCCGAGCCGGCGCAGCTTCACGTCCGGCAGGAGCGCGAGGGTCACGGTGCGCAGGGCCGCGGCGTCGATGTCCTTCTGGACGAGGAATTGCGCCAGCCGGGAATCGTTGCCGGGGACGGCCTGATAGTCGGCGGGCTTGAGGCCGTGATTGGTCTCCAAGATCGCCGCCGCGATGGCGGCGGTGCCGCTGCCGGCCGGCGAGGTGCCGATCTTCCTGCCCCTGAGGTCGGCCATCGTCTTGATCGGCGAGTCCTCCGGGACGACGAAGTCGAGGTCGGCCACCTGGGTCGCCAGGACGATGCTCATCGGCAGCCCGTCGGCGGTGACGCTCAGCGCCGTCCCGGCGCTCGCCGCGATCGCGAAATCGATCGCCCCGGCGGCCATGGCCTTGGTCGGCGCGTTCACGTCCGGGAACTTGACGTACTCGACCGTCAGGCCCTCCTTCTCCATGAACTTCCCGGCCTCCAGCACGGCGCCGAAGCCGAGGCTGATGCCCGAGCTCCAGTAGCCGATGCGCACCGTCTCGGCGCGCGCGAGGCCGGGCAGGCCGACCGCGCAGAGCGCGGCGACGGCGAAGGCGCGGATCCGTTTCAAGGCGTTCTCCAGGAGCTGCAATGGGAGGACGTGCGGCGGGCGTGTCCCCGGCTGGCGCCGGCCGTCACGGCTGCGCCACCTTCTTCCAGGCGAACAGGCGCTGCTCGGCCGGCTTCAGGACGAGCGTCTCGAGCCCGATCATCAGGGCGACGAGGGTGAGGGTCCAGGCGAAGACCTGGTCGGTCTGGACGAGGTCGGCCGCCTGCCGCAGGCGGTAGCCGATGCCGCTGCTCGCCCCGAGCGATTCCGCCACGAGGACGACCCGCGCCCCGAAGCCGATGGCGAGGCGCGCGCCCGCGAAGAAGGCGGGCAGGATCGTCGGCAGGTAGATCTTGGTCAGCACCTTGCGGCGCGGCATCCGGAAGGTGCGGGCGAGCTCGAGATGCTCGGCGCTGACCGTGCGCGTGCCCTGCCAGACGTTGGTCAGGATCAGCGGCATCGCGGTCATGAACACCACGAAGATCGTGGTCCAGTTCGAGAGGCCGAACCAGATCAGCGCGAAGATCGCCCAAATCGCGGAGGAGACGGTGTTGGTCACCGTCAGCACCGGCTCGAAGAAGCGCCCGAGGCGCGGGCTCGCGCCGAGCAGCAGGCCGAGCGGCAGCCCCACGAGGGCCGCGAAGGCGAGGCCGGCGCCGATCCGGCCCAGCGTGATGCCGAGATCAGCGGCGAAGCTCGGCGTGGCGACGAGGCCGAGCCACGTGTGCCAGACCCGCGCGGGGCTCGGCAGGACGAAGCTCGGCGCGTGCAGCGATCCGAGCTGCCACGCGGCCAGCGCTAGGGCGAGCAGGGCGAGCCGCTGGAGCAGCACGCCCGCCCGGCGTCCGGCGCCGGACGTCCGCGTCCGCCGGATCAGGCGCGGCGGGGTCTTCACGAGCATCGCGCGCTCGCGGCGGAGAGGCTGATGCGCAGGCGCCGGACCTCCTCGGCGACCTCCGTCGAGAGCGGGTCGCGGGGGTACGGCAGATCGATGGCCCGGACAGTGCCGATCCGGCCCGGCCGCGGGTGCAGGACAACCACCTGGCTCGCCAGCACCACCGCCTCCTCGACGTCGTGCGTGACGAAGACCAGGGTCATCGCCCGCAGGCCGGCGATGCGCAGCAGCTCCGCGTGCATCTGCGCGCGGATCTCGGGATCGAGCTTCGAGAACGGCTCGTCGAGGAGCAGGATCTTGGGCTCGGTCACGAGGCTGCGCGCGAGCGCCACCCGGCTGCGCATGCCCCCCGACAATTCGTGCGGGTAGGCGTCGCGGAAGGCCTCCAGCCCGACGAGCCGCAGGGTCTCGTCGACCCGCCGCGCCCGCTCCGCCCGGCCCATGCGTCCGGCCTCGAGGCCGAAGGCGACGTTCTGGGCGGCCGTGCGCCAGGGCAGCAGCCGGTCCTCCTGGAACATGTAGGTCATGGCCCGCCAGTCGCGGAAGGCGTGCGACGGGATGCCGTTCAGGAGGACGGCGCCCTGATCGGGCTCGACCAGCCCCGCGATCATGTTGAGGAGGGTACTCTTTCCGCAGCCCGACGCGCCCAGGATCGCGACGATCGCGCGCTGCGGGATCGCGATGTCGACGGTGTCGAGGACGTGGAGCGGCCCGCCCTCGCGCCGGTCGAACCACTTGCTGACATGGTCGAGCTCGACGGCGTTCACGGCTCGCCCCCGTCGACCCGGGCCGGCCGCACCGGCGCCACCACCGCGGTGTCGCGCAGGCTGGCGATGACCTTCTCCAGCGTCATGTCGCGGAACGTCTCGACGTGGCGGCGGGCCACCAGGGCGGCGCTGTCGGCGTCGCCCGCCACCAGATGCTCGATCAGCGCGGTGTGGTCGTTCTCGATGTTCGGCCGCACCCCCTGCACGCCGAAGCCGAGGGCGACGAGGCGGGTCATCTCGTCGAGGAGGCCCGACAGCGTCCGGTACAGGCGCCCGTTCCCCGCGGCCGCGGCGATCGCGAGGTGGAAGCCCCGGTTGGCCTCAAGGAAGAAGTCGATCTGGTTGCCCATCTCCACCGTGATCTTGCGGCGGCAGGCCTGCTCCAGGCGCTCCAGATGCGCCCGGTTCACGCGGCCGGCGGCGCCCCGCGCCGCGAGGGGCTCGAGCTCCATCCGGAGGGCGAAGACCTCGTCGACATCCTTCACGGTCACCGGGCTGACCCGGTAGCCGTGCCGCGGCATCGAGCTGACGAAGCCTTCCTGGGCGAGGCGCTGGAGCGCGATCCGGCAGCTCGCCTTGCCGATCTCGAACCGCTCCATCACCTCGGCCTCGGTGAAGCGCGTACCGGGCAGGAGGCGGCAGGCGACGATCTCGCGGCGCATCAGGTCATAGGCCTGGTTGCCCTTGCGCGTGGCGTCGGGGACGGCGAGCACCGTCGCGGTCGGGCGAGCGGGCCGGGACCTGTCATCGCGGGTCGTCATCGCACCTCGCTGTTCGGGCATTGAGGCTCCCACAGCATGCTGTGAGCTGCCCACCGCACGCAGGACATGTGCCAACCCCGCGCCGGCCCGCCTGCGCGCGGCGCGCATCGGCGGGCGGAACGATTGTCGGGTGCCGGCATTCGTCGCGCTGTGGGAAGCTCAGCTACGACGCGTGATCAGCTCAGCGCGCGCTGTGGGCATTCCATGGCGTATTTATGCGCAACGTCTCCGCGTTGTGTAAATGGAATGCGCGTCCAATTTTCGCGAAGATATTGGAAGAAAGAGCTTTTCGCGGCGCTCCGACGCGGAACGATCTGTGTTTTCTTTGAGCAGTGAGGCGTGCTGCCGGCCGCGTCTGCGACGCCCTACAGGATGTCGGGCTGGCCGCGCCGGTGCTCGTGCCCCGCGATGACGCGGCTCAGGAGCCGGGTCAGGGTGTCCTGCTCCGCCGGGGTGAGGGCCTCGACGGTCGCGGCGTGCGCGGCCCGCGCCGCCGGCTCCATCGCGCCGTGGAGCGCGGCGCCCTCGTCCGTCAGCCGGCAGACCTGCGCGCGGCGGTCGAGGGGCGAGGTCGTGCGGCTCACCAGACCGCGGGCCGCGAGGCGCTTCAGGGCGCCGGTCGTCGTCGTCCGGTCGAGGGCGACCGCGCTCGCGAGCGTCGTCTGATCGGCCTCCCCCAGATCGCGCAGCAGCGAGAGCAGGCTGTACTGGAGCGGGGTGACGCGAAACGCGGCACAGCGTTCGGCGAAGAGGCTGACGTGGATCTGGTGCATGCGGCGGGCGAGGAAGCCCGGGCGCTCGGCCAGGGGCCAGTGCCGCGCCTCCGCCGCCTCCGCGGCGGCCCCCGCCTCTGCCGACCCCGCCGCGAACCCGGCGTCTGGGACCTCATCCATCGTCCGCCTCCGCAGAACGGTTCCAGCCTTGGCACGCGGTGTGCAACGCCGGAATACGAAGCATGCTTCGCTTTTGGCAAGGGCGAGGCCGGCGCGCGCCGGCCGGGACCACGAGGTCGACATGGACAATCGCCGCTATGATCTGGTTCTGCGGGGTGGGCGGGTCATCTGCCCGGCCTCCGGCATCGACGGCATCCGCGACGTGGCGGTGCGGGACGGGCGCATCGCCGCCGTGGCGGAGACGATTTTGCCCTCGGCCGCCGCCGAGGTGGTCGACGTCTCGGGCAAGCTCGTCCTGCCCGGCATGATCGACACCCACGCCCACGTCTACCAGTACGTCACCGGCCGGTTCGGCCTGAACCCCGACATGGTCGGCGTGCGCTCGGGCGTGACCACGGTGGTGGACCAGGGCGGGCCGTCCTGCATGACCCTGCCGGGCTTCCGCCACTTCATCGCCGAGCGCTCCGAGACGCAGGTCCTCGCCTTCCTGTCGGCCTACCTCGTCGGCGGCCTGGAAGGGCATTTCTACCCGAACCTCTACAGCCCGGACGGCGTCGACATCGACGCCACCGTGAAGTCGGCCACCGAGAACCGCGACCTCGTGCGCGGCATCAAGGGCCACGCCGAGATCGGCGGCTTCGCCCGCTGGGGCATCAAGGTGATGGAGATGGCCGCCGAGATCAGCCGGCGCGCCGACCTGCCGCTCTACGTGCATTTCGGCCAGCTCTGGGGCCTGCCGGAATCGGGCGCCAACGGCGAGGATGCCGACACCATCGTCGAGCGGGTGATCCCGCTGCTGCGGCCCGGCGACGTGCTGGCCCATCCCTTCACCCGCCACCCGGGCGGCTTCATCAACGAGCAGGGCGAGGTCCACCACATCATCCGCCGGGCCATGGAGGCCGGGCTGAAGGTCGATGTCGGCCACGGGAGCCACTTCTCCTACCGCGTGGCCCGCGCGTCCCTGCCGGCCGGCGTGATCCCCTACACGCTCGGCGCCGACATGCACGGCTACAACACCGAGGTGCCCGAGGTGACGAAGCCCGCCGGCACCCCGGACGAGCACCACGACGACGAGAACCACCCGTTCCTCGGGCAGGCCCGGTTCAGCCTCACCCAGGCGATGAGCTCGATGATGGCGCTGGGCATCCCGCTGGAGGACGTGGTGCCGATGGTGACCTCGCACCCGGCCGAGATGCTGCGCATGGGCGACCGGATCGGCGCGCTCAAGGTCGGCTACGCGGCCGACGTCTCGGTGCTGCACGACGATCGCGGCCGCTTCCTGCTGCGCGACAACGAGAACACGCGGGTGATCGCCGACCGCCTGCTGCGCCCGGCCTTCTGCCTGCGCGCGGGGAAGCGCTTCGAGGCCGACTCGCCGATCCTGCCCCAGGCGATCGCGGCCTGAGGTGGCGCCGGTGACCGCCTTCGTCCTCGACGACCCGACCCCGCCGGACCCGCGCCGCCGCTGGGACAGCCTGGACTTCGCGGCCCGGGGCGCCTGCTACGACAACAACGCGGGCGTGCCCGACAGCGCCGCGCAGGTCGCGGCCCGCAACGCGGCCTCCGCGGCCTACCGCGCGGCGCACCCGGCCGGGCTCGACATCCCCTACGCCGCCGGCGCACGCACCGGCTTCGACCTCTACCCGGCGGCGGAGACGGGGGCGCCCTGCCTCGTCTTCGTCCACGGCGGCTACTGGCAGCGCAACGCCCGGGCCGATTTCGCCTGCTTCGCGGAAGGGCTGAACGCCGCCGGCTGGTCGGTGGCGATGCCGGGCTACACCCTGGCACCCGAGGCGAGCCTCACCGGGATCGTCGCCGAGATCGGGGCCGCCCTCGACTGGCTCGCCGCGCACGGGACGGCGCGCGGGATCGGCGGCCCGATCGTCCTCGCCGGCTGGTCCGCGGGGGCGCAGCTCGCCGCGCTCCATCTCGGGCATCCCGCCGTGTCCGCGGGTTTGGCGATCTCCGGCGTCTACGACCTCGCGCCGATCCGCGAGACCTACCTGAACGAGAAGCTCGGCCTGACCGACGGGGAGATCGAGACCCTGTCGCCCCTGCGGCTGGCCGTCGTGCCCAAGCCCATGACGGTCGCCTACGGCAGCCGGGAGCTGCCCGCCCTCGTCCGCGACGCGCGCAACCTCCACGCCCGGCGCGGCGCCGCCCACGCGCCGGGCGCCCTGCTGCCGGTGCCGGGCGCCGACCACTTCTCGATCCTCGACGAATTCCGCCGGCCCGACGGCCTCCTGGTCCGCGCCGCCCAGGATGTTCTCGGAGGCGCCCGATGAGCCGCGAGGGCGTCGGGGCTCCCCTGCCCCGCAAGGAGGACGAGCGCCTGATGCGCGGGCGCGGCCAGTATGTCGGCGACCTCCGGCTGCCGGGGATGCAGGACGTCGCCTTCGTGCGCAGCCCGCTCGCCCATGCCCGGATCCGCGCCGTCCACGTGCCGGAGGCCTACCGCGACCGCGTCTTCACCGCCGCCGACCTCGACGGCGTGCTGCCGATCCGGGCGGTCTCGGGGCTGCCCGGCTTCAAGGTTTCCGAGCAGCCGGTGCTCGCCACCGGCAAGGTCCGGCAGGTCGGCGAATTGGTGGCGATGTGCGTCGCCCCGACCCGCGCGGAGGCCGAGGACATCGCCGCCGCCGTCGTGCTCGACCTGGAGGAGCTGCCCGCAATCCACGACATGCTGGCTGCCCGCGCGCCGGGCTCCGCCCTCGTCCACGAGCACTGGGGCGACAACGTCTTCCTGGAGACCCTGGTCGATGTCGGCATCGAGAGCGCCCTCGACGCGCCGATCAAGGTGAGCCGCACCATCTCGACGGGGCGGCAATGCATGGCGCCGATCGAGGGCCGCGGCACCGTGGTGAGCCTCGATCACCGCCTGGACCAGCTCGTGGTCCACACCGCGAGCCAGATGCCGCACATCGTGCGCAACGGCCTCTCCGAATGCCTCGGGATCGAGCAGGGCCGCATCCGCATCGTCTCGCCGGATGTCGGCGGCGGGTTCGGCTACAAGGCGATCCTGCTCGCCGAGGACGTGGCGCTGGCGTGGCTCGCGCTCCGCTGCGGCCATCCGGTCCGCTGGCTGGAGGACCGGCGCGAGCACCTGACCGCCAACGCCAATTGCCGCGAGCACCATTACCGCATCACCGCCTACGCGGAGCGGGACGGGACGCTGCGCGGCATCGACTGCGAGGCCACCGTCGATTCCGGCGCCTACTCGGCCTACCCGTTCTCGGCCTGCCTGGAGGCCGCGCAGGTCGCCAGCATCCTGCCGGGGCCCTACGACTTCCCGGCCTATCGCTGCCGCACGTGGTCGGTGGCGACCAACAAGTGCCCGATCCTGCCCTACCGGGGGGTGGCGCGCACCGGAGTCTGCTTCGCCCTGGAGCTCGTCCTCGACGCCGTCGCCCGCGCGGCCGGGATCCCGCCCGAGGCGGTGCGCGAGAAGAATCTCGTGCGGCCCGGGCAGATGCCGTTCGAGAACATCACGAAGAAGCACTTCGACAGCGGCGACTACCCGGAGGCGCTCGCCCGCGCGCTGAAGGCCGTCGACGTGGCGGCGGTCCGCGCCCGCCAGCGTGAGGGCGAGCCGGACGGGCGCCGGATCGGCCTCGGCCTCGCGATCTACTGCGAGCAGGCCGCGCACGGCACCTCGGTCTATTCCGGCTGGGGCATCCCGATGGTCCCCGGCCACGAGCAGGCGAGCGCCCGCCTCACCCCGGACGGCGGCCTGGAATTGCGGATCGGCGCCCATTCCCACGGCCAGGGCCTGGAGACGACGCTGGCCCAGGTCGCCCACGAGATCCTGGGCGTCCCGGTGGCGCGCACCCGCCTCGTCCACGGTGACACCGCCATGACCCCCTACTCCACCGGCTCCTGGGGCTCCCGCGTGATGGTGATGGCGGGCGGCGCGGTGGCGGCGGCCTGCGAGGAACTGCGGGCCCGGGCCGTGCGGATCGGCGCCCACCTGCTCCAGGCGCGGCCCGAGGAATGCCGGTTCGAAGGTGGCCACGTCGTCGGCCCCACGGGCGATGTCCCGCTCGAGGCGATCGCCCGCACCTGGTACCGCCGCCCGCAGGACCTCGCGCCCGACACCGATCCCTGCGGGCTCGAAGTCACCGCCGGCTACAAGCCGGTGCGCGATTCCGGCACCTTCTCGTACGCGGCGCACGCGGCCGTGGTGGCGGTCGATCCCGATCTCGGGGCGGTGGAGATTCTCGACTACGTCATCGTCGAGGACGGCGGCACGCTGGTGAATCCCCTCGTGGTCGACGGCCAGATCTACGGCGGCCTCGCGCAGGGGATCGGTACGGCCCTGTTCGAGGAGATGCGCTTCGACGCCCGCGGCCAGCCGCTGGCCTCGACGTTGGCCGACTACCTCCTGCCCGGCGCCGCCGACGTGCCGATGGCGCGCATCGACCACATGGAGACGCCCTCGCCCTACACGCGCTTCGGCCAGAAGGGCATCGGCGAGGGCGGCGCGATCGCGCCGCCGGCGGCGCTCGCCAACGCCGTGAACGACGCCCTCGCGCCGCTGGGCGTCGAGCTGCTGCACTCGCCCCTCACCCCCCGGCGGATCGTGGAGGCGGTGCTCGCCGCCCGTGATCCCGCCGAGACCGCGCGGGAGGCCGCATGAAGCCCGCCGCCTTCGCCTGGGAGCGCCCCGACAGCCTGCCGGCGCTGCTGGCACGCCTCGCCGAAGCCCCCGCGGGCGTGAAGCTGATCGCGGGCGGCCAGTCCCTCGGGCCGATGCTGAACCTGCGCCTCGTCGAGCCCACCCTGATCCTCGACATCACCGGCGTGCCCGAGCTCCGGACCGCGCGGGTCGAGGGCGACACGCTCGTGCTCGGGGCCTGCGTGACCCACGCCGACGTCGAGGACGGGCGCGTCCCGGACCTCACCGGCGGCGCGCTGCGGCGGGTCGCGGCCGCCATCGCCTACCGGCCGGTGCGCAACCGCGGCACGATCGGCGGCAGCCTCGTCCACGCCGACCCGGCCGCCGACTGGGTGAGCGCCCTGACCGCCCTCGGCGCCGAGGTCGAGATCGCGGGGCGCAACGGCCGCCGCACCCTGCCGGTGGAGCATTTCGTGACCGGCGCCCTCGAAGTGGCGCTCGGCGCGGACGAGATCCTGGTCGCGGTGCGCGTCCCGGCGCTGCCGGCGGGCGCGGCCTGGGGCTACGTCAAGCACTGCGCGAAGATCGGCGAGTTCGCCCACGCCATCGGGGCCGTGCGCCTCGAGCCCGGCGCGGGCCGGGGCCGGGCCGTGATCGGCGCGGTCGAGGGGCCGCCCGTGCTCCTGGCCGATGCCCGCCCTCTCTTCGGCGGCCGCATCGGCGCCGACTTCGCCGCGCGCTTCGACCTTCGGGCCGCCGACCTCGCGCTGCGGGAGGCCGGGATGGCCGACGCGGTCGAGCGGCACATCCACGTCACCGTCCTGAGCCGCGCGGTGGCCGCGGCGGCTGCGCCCGATCCCCGATCCGACACCCTTCCGGAGGCCGCATGAGCGCCGCGCTGGTCGAACCCGGGCCGTCGCGCATGGCCCTGGCGCTGACGGTGAACGGCCGGGCCGTGCGGGTCGCGGCCGAGCCGCGCAGCCACCTCGGCGACGTGCTGCGCGACGGGCTCGACCTCACCGGCACGCATCTGGGCTGCGAGCACGGCGTCTGCGGCGCCTGCACGGTCCTGCTCGACGGCGAGCCGGCCCGCGCCTGCCTCACCTACGCGGGGGCCTGCGCGGGCGCCGCGGTCACGACGATCGAGGGCCTCGACGCGGACGCGATCGCGGGCGAGCTGCGGGCCGCCTTCAACCGCGAGCACGCGCTCCAGTGCGGCTACTGCACGCCCGGGATGCTGGTGGCCGCCCGCGACCTGGTCCTGCGGCTGCCCGAGGCCGACGAGCGGCGGATCCGCGTCGGCCTGTCGGGCAACCTGTGCCGCTGCACCGGCTATACCGGCATCGTCCGGGCCGTGATGGCGGTGATCGCGGAAAGGCGTGGGCGCGGCATCCCCCCCGAGACCAGCGCGGCGCGGCCGCTCGGCCCGGTCGGCGCCCGGATCGGCGACGCGGCTTTCGCGCCCCTGGAACCGCCGGCGGATCGGATCGCCCCGGCGGCGCCCGCGGCCGTCGCGGACCTGTCCGACGCGTTCACCCCGGCCCACGGCTTCACGCAGGTGCTCGACCTCCTCCACCCGCCGGAGGCCGTCTTCGCCCTGCTGGGCGACCTCGCGGCGGTCGCCGCCTGCCTGCCGGGCGCGGTGCTGACGGCGCGGCCCACCCCCGACACGGTCGAGGGCGGCCTGCAGGTGCGGATCGGGCCGATCGCCGCGACGTTCCGCGGCCGCGCCCGCCTCGCGCGGGACGAGGCCGCCCGGACCGGCGCGGTCCACGGGGCCGGCACCGACGCGGGCGGCCGCTCGGCGACCGAGGGCCGGATCCGCTACCGGGTCGAGGCCGGGCCGACGCCCGGCACCGCCCGGGTCGAACTCGACGTCGGCTACACCCTGACCGGGCCGCTCGCGCAGTTCGGCCGGCCCGGCCTCGTGCGCGACCTCGCCGGCCGCATCGCCGCGGAGTTCACCCGCAACCTCGATGCCCGGCTCTCGGGCGTCGCGGCGCCGGCGCCCGCCGGCCTCAACCCGCTCCGCCTGCTCCTCGGCCTCGCCCGCGCGCGCCTCGCCGCGTGGTTCGGCCGCGCCTGATCCCATCCCGCCCCAACGCACCGGAGACACGCGAATGCTAGGCAGGTTCACCCTCACGACCGCGATCCTGCTGGCGCTGACGGCCACCGGCGCACGGGCGGAGGCGATCCGCATCGGCGTCAACGAGCCGCTGACCGGGCCGTTCGCGGCCTCGGGCACCTACGTGGTCAACGGCGCCAAGATCGCCGCCGACGAGATCAACGCCAAGGGCGGCGTCCTCGGGAAGAAGCTCGAACTCGTGATCGAGGACAACAAGAGCAACCCGACCGAGGCCGCCGCGGTCGCCGAGAAGCTGATCACCAGCGATAAGACCCCGGTGATGATGGGCGCTTGGGGCTCCAGCCTGACGCTGGCTGTGATGCCCAAGCTCGCGGATTACGAGACGCCGATGCTGGTCGAGACCTCCTCGTCCGGCAAGATCACGACCTCCGGCAACCCCTACGTGTTCCGGATCTCGCCGCCCTCGTCGCTCGAGGCCGAGACCTTCGCGCCCATGGTCGGCCGCCTCGGGCTGAAGAAGGTCGACTTCCTCGTCCTCAACAACGATTTCGGCCGCGGCGCCGCGACCGATTTCGGCAAGATGCTCAAGGACAAGGGCGTGACGGTCGGCCTCGTCGAGACCATGGACCAGGGCGCGCAGGACATGAGCGCCCAGCTCGCCAAGCTGAAGGCGTCGGATTCCGACACGATCATGATCACGAGCTCGGTCGATCAGCTCGTGCTGCTGTTCAAGCAGATGGCGGCGCTCGGCCTGAAGAAGCGGGTCATCACCACCGGCGGATCCCAGAACCCGGACCAGATCATCGCCCAGGCTGGCGCGGCCGCCGACGGCACGATGCACCTGACGACCTTCCTGCCCTGGTCGCCCGACAAGACGCCGGACCCGAAGGCTACCGAGGCCTTCATCGCCGCGTGGAAGACGCGCGGCTTCGACTTCGCCGGCGTCACCGAGAGCTTCCGCGGCTACGACGGCATCCGCGCGATCGCCCACGCCATCGAGAAGGCGGGTTCGGCCGATCCGTCCGCGATCACCAAGGCCTTCTGGTCGGTCGACTTCGTCGGGCTCAACGGGCCGATCCGCTTCGCCAAGGCCGGCCCCGCCGGGAAGGAGAGCGGCCAGAGCAAGCCCGACGTCTACCTCATCGAGATCAAGAACGGGACGGTGATCGTGCCGGCGCTGTGAGCGCCCCTGAGCCGGCGCTCTGATGCCGGCCCCCTCGCCCGTCCGCCGGCCCCCGGGCCGGGGCGCACCCTCGGAGGCCGCCCGTGAACGAACTGATCCAGCACCTCGTCAACGCCCTCATCCTCGGCGGCACCTACGCGCTGCTGGGGATCGGCCTTACGCTGATCTTCGGGATCATGAATGTCGTGAACTTCACCCACGGCGCGCTCTACACGGTCGGCGCCTACGTCATGTACCTCGCGGTCGCCGCGCTGGGACTGAACTTCTTCCTGGCGCTTCCTGTGGCGATCCTCGGCGGGCTCCTGCTCGGGGCCGCGATCGAGTTGCTGCTGCTGCGCCCGTTCCGAGGTTCGGACATCGACACCACCATGCTGGTGATGATCGGCGCCGGCATCGTCCTGCAATCGGGCACGCTCTGGACCTTCGGCGGCGTCGCCAAGGCGATCCCCGCGCCCTTTCCCGAGGCGCCGCTCCAGGTCGGCCCGGTCTCGGTGTCGTGGCTGCGGCTGTTCGTGCTCGGGGCGGCGCTGACGCTGATCGCCCTCACCTACGCGCTGATCAACCGGACCAAGCTCGGTCTCGCCATGCGCGCCGCGTTCCAGGATTCCGACACGGCGGCGCTGCTGGGCGTCGACGTCCGCCGGATCTACACCGCGACCTTCGCGCTCGGCTCGTCGCTCGCCGCGGCCGCCGGCGCGCTCCTCGGTCCGGTCTACGTCGTGTTCCCGCAGATGGGCGGCCTCGCCGAGCTCAAGGCCTTCGCCATCGTCATCCTGGGCGGGCTCGGCAACGTCACCGGCGCGGCGATCGGCGGCTTCATCCTGGCGCTCGCCGAGGAGCTGGGCGCCGGCTACGTCTCCTCCGGCTACCGGGACGCGATGGGCTTCCTGATCATCATCGCGGTCCTGCTCTGCAGGCCGACCGGGTTGTTCGCCAAGGCGGAGCGCATCGGATGAACCGGCTCCTCCCCCTCGCCCTGCTCGCCGGCCTCGTCGCCCTGCCCCTGGGGCTCGGCGCCAACCCCTACCTCCTCAACGCGCTGATCGTGACCGGCATCCTGACGATCGGCGCCATGAGCCTGAACCTGCTCCTCGGCTTCACCGGGCAGCTCAGCCTCGGCCACATCGCGTTCTTCGGGATCGGCGCCTATGTGAGCGCGCTGACCAGCCTCGGCTTCGACGTGGATCTCGGCTTCGGCATCCGTGCGGTCCACGAGCCCTGGCCGGCGGTGGTCGGCCTCCTGCTGGCGACGGCGGCGGCGGGCGGCTGCGGCTACCTGATCGGGCGGCTCTCCTTCCGGGTGCGGGGCGCCTACTTCGTGATCGTGACGATCTCGTTCGCCGAGGTCGTGCGGCTCGTGGCGCTTAACTGGGTGGAGCTGACGCAGGGGCCGCTGGCGCTCACCAACATCCCCGCCATCACCCTCGGCCTGCCGGGCCTCGGGATGTGGACCCTCAAGACCAAGCTCCAGAACTACTACCTCGTGCTGGCCGTGGGGACGCTCTGCTACGCCGTGATCGCCCGCTTGGTCGGCGGGCGCTTCGGCCGGGCGATGCGGGGCCTCAAGGAGAACGAGCCGCTGGCGCTCTCGGTCGGCATCAACGCCACGCGCACGCTGACGGTGGCGGCGGTGATCTCGGCCGCCATGGCCGGCGCGGCCGGCAGCCTCTACGCCCATTACCTGCGGATCATCGATCCCGACGTGTTCCTGTTCGCCACCACGGTCACCATGGTCATCATGGTGGTGGCGGGCGGCAAGGGCACCCTGCTGGGCCCGGTCGTCGGCGGCCTGATCTTCGGCCTGCTGCCGGTGGCGCTCCGCCCGGTCATGGCGCCGGAGGCGCAGTGGATCGTCTACGGCCTCGTGCTGATCGTGATCCTGTTCGTGATGCCGCGGGGCATCGTGCCGGGATTGGCGGCGCTGCTGGGCCGCCGGCCGGCCCCGGCCGCGCCCGTCCTCGAGGCCAACCCGGCGGTGCAGCGATGAGCGCGATCCTCTCCGTCGAGCATGTCGGCGTCCGCTTCGGGGGCCTCGTCGCCATCGCGGACCTGCATTTCGACGTCCGGGCCGGCGAGATCGTCAGCCTGATCGGCCCGAACGGGGCCGGCAAGACGACGGCCTTCAACGTGATGACGGGCTTCCTCAAGCCCAGCCAGGGCGCGGTCCGCTTCCGCGGCACGTCCCTGAAGGGCCTGCCGCCGCACGCGATCACGCGGCTCGGCCTCGCCCGCACCTTCCAGCGCACCAGCGTCTTCCCGGACGACACGGTGTTCGACAACGTGATGATCGGCCTGCACCAGATGGGCGCCGCGGCGGGCCGCGCGCCCGTTCTGGACGCGCTTCTCGGCCGCGCGGGGGCTGGCGAGAGGCAGCTGCGCGCCCGGGCCGCGGCGCTCCTCGACTGGGTCGGGCTCGCCGGGCGGGCGCAGGAGAAGGCCGGCGCCCTCGCCTACGGGGAGCAGCGCCTCGTCGGCGTGGCGCTGGCGCTCGCCACCGAGCCCGCCATGCTGCTTCTCGACGAGCCGGTCTCGGGGATGAACGCTTCCGAGACGCGGGTCTTCGTGCGCCTGATCCGGCAGATCCGGGAGCGCGGCGTCACCATCCTGCTCGTCGAGCACGACATGCCGATGGTGATGGAGGTCTCCGACCGCATCGTCGTCCTCAACTACGGGCGCCTGATCGCCGAGGGGCCGCCGGACCGGATCCGCAGCGACCCGGCGGTGATCGAGGCCTATCTCGGCCAGGGCAGTGCCGCCCGGCAGGCCGCCGCGGCTGCCGCGCAGGAGGCGGTCCATGCTTGAGATCCGCGACCTCGTCTGCGGCTACGGCCACGTCACGGCGCTGAAGGGGCTCACGATCGACGTGCGCGCGGGCCAGCTCGTGGCCCTCGTCGGCGCCAACGGCGCCGGCAAGTCCACGACGCTCCGGGCGATCTCCGGCCTCGTCCCGCCGCGCTCCGGCGCGATCCGGTTCGCCGGCCGGGACATCGCGGGGGCGGAGCCCCGCCGGATTTTGGCGGCGGGCATCGCCCATTGCCCGGAGGGCCGGCGCGTCTTCCCGCAGATGACGGTCGCCGAGAACCTCGCCATGGGCGCCTACCTGCGCCGCGACCGGGCGGCGGTCGCGGCGGACCTAGCGCGCATCTACGGGGAGTTCCCGCGCCTCGCGGAGCGGCGCGACCAGGCCGCCGGCACGCTGTCGGGCGGCGAGCAGCAGATGCTGGCGATCGGCCGCGCGCTGATGGGGCGCCCGAAGCTCGTGCTGTTCGACGAGCCGTCCCTGGGGCTCGCCCCCAACATCGTCGAGCGGATGTTCGCGGTGATCGGCGCGATCCGCGACGCCGGCACGACCGTGCTCCTCGTCGAGCAGAACGCCTTCGCGGCCCTCGAACTCTGCGACTACGCCTACCTCCTCGAAGCCGGCCGCATCGTCCTCGAGGGGCGCGGGCAGGACCTCATCGCCGACCCCCACGTGCGGGACGCCTATCTCGGTGGCTGAGCGGGATCTGCCGGGCCGGATCCGCCTCGGCCCGGTCGACCTTCTCGGCGACCGGGACCTGCTCCCCGTCACCGCGGGCGGCCGCCGCCTGCTCCTCGTCCGGGACGGCGCGCGGATCGTGGCCGCCGAGCGCGCCTGCCCGCACGAGGGGGCCGACCTCGCACTCGGCCGCTGCGTCGCGGGCCGGCTGCACTGCCCCCGGCACCAGGCCTCGTTCGACCTCCGGGACGGTGCCGTCTCGCCGGGCTGGTCGTTCCGGGCCCTGCGCCTGTCCGCGGTCGAGGCGGCGCCGGACGGGCTCTGGCTCAGGACCGGCTCCGGCCTTCTCGCGCCGGACACCGCGCCGCCGGGCGGCCGCGGATTCCCGGCCGGCCCGGAGATCCGACGGTAGAGCGATCGAGATCAGCCGATCCGTCTCGCTCTACGGCAGCGAGGTCGGGATCGCGGCGCTCACCGCCTGTCTCGTGCGGACGAACGGCCCGCACGCGCGCCTGCTCGCGCGGGGACGCATCGCGAGGACGGTCGCGGGTCCCACCGGCCGCTGAGGATCGGCGCTGATCGCCCGTCCGAAGGTGTCGGCCCAGGACAGCCTCGTCACGTTGTCCGGGGTCGGAGCGGGCGGAGCTTCCCGATCGGCCGCCCGGCCGCGCTTGCGGGCCGCGGCACCGATCCACCGCACGATCAGGGGACCCTTCGCGTCGAACGTCGGATCGGACGCGGTCCGGCCGATGCCTCGTCTCTGACGGCGATGAATCATGGACTTCCCTCGAGTCGACTTGGGAGGGCCGCGCGCGCGGTCCGACGGACGTCACCGCCCGCGATCACCGGACCGTCGCCGCGACGGCAGCGGTGTGAAGCGCAGGCCGCGCGGGATGGCGGACGCCCTCGCCCAGCATCCGATCCCGTCCGCGTGGTCTCCAGCTGCATGTCCGGGCGCGCGCGATCGAATTCCTCGACCCGTGGCTTAGCCGATCGGGATGGCTTCGTGGACCAGTCCACATGGACTGGTCCATGACCCGTGACGGCGCCTGTGCGGTTGCTCTAGACAGGATCCGCATGGCGCAGGAAGCAATCCTCATCATCGATGACCACGCGCTGTTCCGGTCCGGCATCGTCTCGATGCTGTCGACGGCGTTCGATGAGATCCCGGTTCTCGACAGCCCATCGCTGCACGAGGCGCTCGCCATCGTGGCCGTCGTCCCGACGATCGTCCTCCTCGACATCCAGTTGCCGGGCATCGGCGGGCTCGAGGGGATGGGCCTGCTCCAGCAACGCTGGCCGGCCGCCCGGATCGTCGTCGTGTCCGGCCTGGATCTGCCCGATACCGTCAGCACGGCGCTGGCGCAGGGCGCCTGCGCGTTCCTGTCCAAGACCGACCGCCCCGAGCGGATGATGACGGTCCTGCGCGAGATGCTCGCCCGGTCGTCCGCGGTCCCGCGGGTCGGGGGCGCCCTCTGCCCGACGCTCACGCCGCGGCAGGCCGAGGTGCTGACCCTCGTCGGGCGCGGATTGTCCAACAAGATGATCGGACGCAATCTCGGTCTGTCGGAACACACGGTCCGCGGCCACGTGCAGGGTCTGCTGTCGGTCCTGGGGGTGACCCGGCGCGCCGAGGCGGTGTTCAAGGCGCAGCAGTTCGGCCTGATCCGATGAGCCCGTCGCAGGAGGAGCGGATCGCGGCCGAGCAGTTGCGCCTCGTCCTGGACGGCGTCACGCAGTCGGTCGCCGTCGGTTTCCTCGTCTCGACGCTCATGCTGGCCGTGCTGTGGAGCCTGGTGCCCCACGCCGTCCTGCTGAGCTGGTACGGCGCGTTCCTCGTCGAGCGGTTCGGGGCGGCCGCCTACGCGCGTCGTGTCCGCGCCGCGATCGGCGAGCCCGACCGCGCCCGCCGGGTCGAACGGGTCATCTTCCTGAGCAAGATCGTCGAGGGCGCGATCCTGGGATCGCTGATCTGGATCGCGCTGCCGCTCCAGGTCCCGGCGGTGAGCATCCTGACCATGTCGCTGCTGGGCGCGACCTGCAGCAACGGCGTCTCGCTCCTGGCGCCGCGGCGGCACCTCTACCTCGCCCTCGTCGTGCCCGTCGCCGTCCTGGCCGCGGGAACCCTCTGGTCCAGGCCGTGTTAAAACGCCGAGAATCGGCTTTGTGCTGGGGTGCCGCCCCAATTTTGCGAGAATAGGCGCTCCACCGTTTGGATCGACCCTTTGTGGTCGCGCATCCGTTTGAGTTGAAGGCGCTGCTGGACGGCTTTTCAGCCCCTCGGTGAACGATCAAAGGCCTTCACTCAGGCGGGGATCGCTGCCAAGAGCTTCCGGCTTCCCATGATGTTGAGAACCCGCGTCAGATTGTAGGCCAGGACCTGGAGTGCCATCTCGGTCGAGACGCGCGGCAAGGTCTTGGTCAAGAAGTGCGTCGCCCCCATCCGTGCCTTCAGCGTGC
>NZ_FOZY01000015.1:0-145656 GCF_900116245.1 Methylobacterium sp. yr668
GGCAGGGTGTCGAGGGCGGTCTTGACGATGGTCGTGGCGTCGAGGCCCGCCTCGGCGTACATCTTCTCCGGGCTGTCGTGGTCCTGGTAGGCGTCCGGCAGCGTCATCGTCCGCACCCGCACCCCGCCCGCGTCCAGCGCGCCCCGCTCCGCCAGCAGGTGCAGCACCATCGCGCCGAACCCGCCCCGCGAGCCCTCCTCGATCGTGATCAGAACCTCGTGGTCGCGCGCCAGATCCAGGATCAGCGCCTCGTCCAGCGGCTTGGCGAACCGCGCGTCCGCCACCGTCACCGCCACGCCCTGCTCGGCCAGCGTGTCGGCCGCCTTCAGCGCCTCCGACAGGCGCGTGCCGAGCGACAGCAGCGCCACACGCGCCTCCGCGTCGCGCCGCACCACCCGGCCCTTGCCGATCGCCAGCGCCTCGCCCCGCTCCGGAAGCTCGACGCCCACACCCTCGCCGCGCGGGTAGCGCAGCGCGATCGGGCCCGTGTCGTGCGCGTGGGCGGTCGCCACCATGTGCACCAGCTCGGCCTCGTCGGAGGCCGCCATCACGGTCATATTCGGCAGGCAGCACAGGTAGGCCAGGTCGAACGCGCCCGCGTGCGTCGCCCCGTCGGCGCCGACCAGCCCCGCCCGGTCCAGGCAGAACCGCACGGGCAGGTTCTGCAGCGCCACGTCGTGCACCACCTGGTCGTAGGCCCGCTGCAGGAAGGTCGAGTAGATCGCCACGAACGGCCGGTAGCCCTCGGTGGCCAGACCGCCCGCGAACGTCACCGCGTGCTGCTCGGCGATGCCGACGTCGAAGGTCTTGTCCGGGTGCGCCTTGCCGAACAGGTCGATGCCGGTGCCCCCCGGCATCGCCGCGGTGATCGCCACGACCTTGTCGTCGGCGTCGGCCGCCTTGATCAGGCTCTCGCCGAACACCCGCGTGTAGGCCGGCGCGTTCGGCTTGGCCTTGGCCTGGACGCCCGACACCACGTCGAACTTGACCACGCCGTGGTAGCGGTCGGCCGAGGCTTCCGCCGGCGCGTAGCCCTTGCCCTTCTGGGTGACGACGTGGAGCAGGATCGGGCCGTGCTCGGCGTCGCGGACGTTCTTCAGGACCGGCAGCAGGTGGTCGAGGTTGTGCCCGTCGACCGGGCCGACGTAGTGGAAGCCCATCTCCTCGAACATGGTGCCGCCGCCGACCACGAGCGAGCGGGCGTATTCCTCGGCCGCGGCGGCGCGCTGGTAGAGCGCCTTGGGCAGGAGCTTGCCGAGCTGCTTGGCGGTCTCGCGCAGGGACTGGTAGGCGCCGCCCGAGGCGAGGCGGGCGAGGTAGGCCGACATGGCGCCGACGGGGGGCGCGATCGACATGTCGTTGTCGTTGAGGATGACGATCAGGCGCGAGTGCAGGGCGCCGGCGTTGTTGAGGGCCTCGTAGGCCATGCCGGCCGACATCGAGCCGTCGCCGATGACCGCGATGGCGTTGCGGCGCTTGGGCGGGCGGCTCTTCGCCTTGGCGGCGGCGTTGTCGAGGTCGCGGGCGACCGCCATGCCCAGCGCGGCCGAGATCGAGGTCGAGGAGTGGGCGGCGCCGAAGGGGTCGTAGACGCTCTCGGAGCGCTTGGTGAAGCCCGACAGGCCGCCGCCCTGGCGGAGCGTCCGGATGCGGTCGCGGCGCTCGGTGAGGATCTTGTGCGGGTAGCACTGGTGTCCGACGTCCCAGACGATGCGGTCGTCGGGGGTGTCGAACACGTGGTGGAGCGCCACGGTCAGCTCGACCACGCCGAGCCCCGAGCCGAGATGGCCGCCGGTGATCGAGACCGCGTCGATCATCTCGGCGCGCACCGCGTCCGCCACCGCCTGCAGCTCCGACTCCGGAAGACGCCGCAGCGCCGAAGGAGACGGAACGCGGTCGAGAAGTGCACTCTGCTCGGGGGTAATCGCCACGGCATCAACCTCTAACGGATGGGATCGGTTCGACCGCCGAGCCTCAGGACATGTCGAGCGGGGCGACGCCCTCGGGCCGCCCGTCGGAGCCCAGCGTGATCCGCTGGATCCGCGCCTCGGCCCGCTTCAGCAGCGCCTCGCAATGCTTCTTCAGCACCTCGCCGCGCTCGTAGATCGCCACCGACTCGTCGAGCGGCACGTCGCCGCGCTCGAGCCGGCGGACGATTTCCTCGAGCTGTTCCAGCGCCTTCTCGAAGGGCAGGTCGCCGGCGGCGGGGGCCACCTCGGGTCTGCTCGCACTCATCCCAGATACTTCCTTTGGGGGTGTTTGTACGGCGCGATCCCCGGTCGCCACAACCCTGGGGGCCAGTCCGCCGGCCGGGTCAGCACCGTTTTGGACGGCCGCGGCGGCGTTTGCGCCACACTTCGCACCTGCGTTCGGTTCACGCCAGCGCGAGGGTGAACGGCGTGCCCTCGAAGGCGTCGGCGCCGCGCCCGATGCGGGCGATCGCCGCGACCATGCGGCCGTCGCGGTCGAGCATCCGGTCGGCGATCGCCACGAACAGGGCGTTGGGCGTCGCCGAGGGCGAGGCGGACCGCAGGGCGTCGGCGATCGCCGCCTCGTCGCGCTCGGGCGCCAGCGCGCAGGCCGCGATGTAGGCGGCCGCCGTCGAGCGGCTGATCCCGGCGTAGCAGTGGATCACCAGCGGCTTCTCCCGCGGCCAGGTCCGGACGAAGTCGAGAAGCCGGGCCACGTGTTCTTCAGCCGGCAAAACGTGTCCGTCCCGGGCCGCCGCGATGTCGCTGACCCAGATGATGGCGTGGTTCGCGGCGTCGATCACGGCCGGCCGCTCCAGCGGCGTGCCGACATTGATCAGCGTGAGCACGTGGCTCGCGCCCGTGGCGGCGACGGTCTCGGGCAGGCGCGAGAGCGGACAGACGTGGAGGGTCGGCATGGTGGGGCGCCAGTGACCTGCGATCGTGACGGATCGAGGGCGAAGATCCGTCAGGGCGGGGACAGAGCGGTGAAGCGCGCGAGGAATCGCGCCTCGGCCTCGGCGGTCGGCCACGGCCCGGCCAGGGCCGACACTGGCTCGGGCAGGTCGACCGAGGGGCCGAAATAGCGCTCGGCCTCCTCCGGCGCGAAGCCGGCGAGGCGCACCGCCTCGGCGTGGGCGGCGATCCGGTCGGCCCGCTTCACGAGCCGGGTGAGGGCGGGCGAGGGGGCGGCCAGCTCGAAGCGGCGGCGCACCGCCGCGAGCAGGCGCAGCTCGACGCCGCGATAGGCGTCGCCGATGGCGGCCTTGAGCGGCGAGATGATGTCCCCGACCACGTATTCCGGCGCGTCGTGCAGGAGCAGCTCGAGCCCGTCCCGGTCGGTGCAGCCGGGGGCGAGGTGGCGGCCCACCGCCTCGACCAGCAGGCTGTGCTGGGCCACCGAGAAGACGTGCGGCCCGCGGGTCTGGCCGTTCCAGCGCGCGACCCGGGCGAGGCCGTGGGCGATGTCGGCGATCTCGATGTCCCCGGGCGCCGGGTCGAGGAGGTCGAGGCGGCGGCCAGAGAGCATGCGCTGCCACGCGCGCGGCGGCGCGCTCACCGGGACCCGCCGAGCGCAGCGCAGGGCCCGTGCCGGTGGCAGCCGACGAGGTGATCGTTGACCATGCCCACCGCCTGCATGAACGCGTGCACGATGGTCGGCCCGCAGAAGGAGAAGCCCTCGGCCTTCAGGGCCTTGCCGATCGCCCGGGAGACCGGCGTCTCGGTGGCGATCTCCGCGCGGGTCCGGGCCGTGCCCTGGACCGGCCGGCCGTCGACGAAGTCCCACAGGAAGTGCGCGAAGCCGGGACCGCGCTCCTCGATCCGCAGCCACGCCCGGGCGCCCGCGACGGTGCCCTGGATCTTGGCGCGGTTGCGGATGATGCGGGTGTCGGCCATCAGCCGCGCGACGTCCGCCTCGGTGAAGCGGGCGATCCGCTCGGGATCGAAATCCGCGAAGGCGTCGCGGAACCCGTCCCGGCGGCGCAGGATGGTGATCCACGACAGCCCGGCCTGGAAGCCGTCGAGGATCAGCTTCTCGTAGAGGGCGCGGCCGTCATGCTCGGGCACGCCCCACTCGGTGTCGTGATAGGCGACGTAGAGCGGGTCGAGCCCGGCCCACCAGCAGCGCGGGCAGCCGTCAGGATGGGCGATGAGGCCGGTCTCGGACATACGGCGATGGTAACGAGAACAGGAGCGGAACGCCACCGTCGCGGCGGCGGCCGCACGGCCACTTCGACGGTCCCTTCCGCCGGTGCAAGACGAGCCGCGGTCACGCGGCCCGATCCCGCGCGTCGCGATCCTACCCGGCCGCGCTCGCCGCCGCGTCCGGCATGGCGAAGGTCGCGCAGGCGGGGCGCGCCAGCGTCACGGGCTGGTCGCCCGCGCGCGGGGTCTCGCCGGAGGCGAGCGCGTCGCCCAGTCGGTCGAGGCGGACCGTGGCGAGGCCGCGGTTCCCCGCGGCGCTGCCCGTGGTGCCGAGCACCTTGCCGCCCGCGGTGATCTCGGTGCCGGGCGCGGGCGCGGCGTCCGCGTAGGCGGCCGCCAGGATGCGGGTTCGGGCCGTGCCGCGGTGCTGCATCCGCGAGACCACCTCCTGGCCGACGTAGCAGCCCTTGCGGAAGTCGACGCCGCCGAGCTGATCCATCAGCGCCTCGTGCGGAAAGGCGTCGCCGAAGGCGAAGTCGCGTCCGCCCTCGGGCACACCGAGGGCGATCCGGTGCGCGTGGTACTCGGCCTCGGCGGCGTCCGCCGAGAAGGCGCCCGCTTCGGCGTAGAGACGGGCGCCGAGATCGGCCGCGCGGGAATCGGCCAGCGCCTCCGCGGCGGGCGGGGCCGCGCCGGCCCAGGCCGCCGCGACCGCGACGGTCGGGTCGGCCGCGATGGTCGCCTGCGCGCGCAGGCGATAGAGCGTCAGGCGCTTGGCGAGGTCCGCGGCCCTGTCGGCCAGCACGTCGAACCGGAAGCCGTCGGGGATCCGCGAGACCAGGAAATCGAAGAGGATCTTGCCCTGCGGCGTGAGCAGGGCGCCGAGGCGCGCCTCGCCGGGCTGGAGCGTCTCGACGTTGCAGGTCAGGACGCCCTGGAGCAGCGTCGTGGCGTCCGGTCCGGTGACGGTGACCAGGGCGCGGTCCGGCAGCAGGGCGACGGGCATGGGCGGCGATTCCTCGGGGCGCGAACGGTCCGGCTGACCGGACCGCGGACCCGGGACGTAGTCGCTGACCGCCCGCGCCTCAACCGTCCGCGCTCACCTGCTCAATGCTGGAGCGTCGTGGTGAACGCGCCCCCGCGGATGCGCTCCGGGAATCCCTCCGCGTAACGGGCCGTGGCTTCTTCGCCGTACGTCGTCACGAGTTCCTGAAAGGCCGCGAACAGGGCGGCCTGGGCCATGCAGTCACCGTCGAGACCATCGAGGCAGCCTTCCGCGAACGCTTCCGAGACGTAACTCAGCGCGACGCGTTTCTCCTCGACATCGACCTCGATGGGGGCGGTGTGAGAGCTGTGCTGCATGGCCGGATACTTCCATTGCGCCGGACACGGGGCCCGGCGGACGCAATGGATGATAAGCAGGTCCCGGCGGCTCGGCCAGCCGAGAATTTCGGATCGGTTAACGCGAGCGCTCAAATCCGATGTTTCGCCGGCATCGCCGGTATGTGTGCTGTACCTGCATCACCCCCCGAAACGCCCGGCCAGAGCGTGCGACAGCCGGTCGCCCTCCGCGACGTACCGTGCGGCCGCCTCGTGGGCCGCGGGCGTGCAGACCCGGTAGGTCAGCGCGTAGCCGCGATAGCCGCGGTTGTAGGCGCCGGCCAGCCGGTCGCGGCGGGCCGGGGTCACGCCCTCGGAGTCGATCAGCGCCTTCATGCGGGCCGGCCAGTCGGCCGCGTCCGGGGCCGCGCAGAGGTTCCGCAGGAACGCCAGGGCCCCGATGATCTCGGACATGCGCAGCAGGTCGCGGTCGTAGGGCGCGGGCACGTCCGCGGGGGCGGGCGCCTCCTTGGACGGCTCCTTCGCGGCTTCCTTGGCGGGCGCGCCGCTCCGGCCGGAGCGCTGCTGCGCCAGCGCCGGCGCGGAGACCGGGCCTGCCAGGAGCGCCAGCAGGCACAGGAGGGTCGCGGGGCGCCTCACGCCGTCGGCTCCCCGCCCGGCATTCCCGCGCGATTTACGCGCCGATCCGCGCTCCCGTCCGTGTCCCGGGCCGCCACCCGCGCGAAGGCCTCGCGCAGGGTGTCGACCAAGCCGGGGGTGGTCGGAAGGGTCGCGACCTCCGCGAGCGTCGCCCACCGGGTGCCCAGGGCCTCGGGCCCGGCCACCGGCTCGCCGCCGCACCACAGGGCGGCGTGCGGGTGGACGACGTAGTGGTGGCGGGCCCGGCCGGCCTCGTCTCGGACGATGATCTCCGTGGGCGAGAGCACGCCGACCACCTCGGCGGGCAGGCCGACCTCCTCGGACAGTTCGCGCAGGGCCGCCTCGGCCAGGGACTCGCCCGCCTCCACGAGGCCGCCCGGCAGGGTCCAGACGCCGCGCATCGGCTCGTTGGCCCGCGCCGCCAGCAGGACCCGCTCGCCGCGGATCACCGCGATCGACGCGCCCACGAAGGGCCGGGCCGGGAACAGCCGGCTGTCGGGATCCGGTGCGCCCGCGGTCACGGCTTGCCCCCGTCCGGTGCCACGACGGCCACTCGGCCGTCGGCGAGGCCGACGAGCAGCCGCGCCGCCGCGCCCTCGCCGAGGACGACGATGCCGTTCTCCGCGGGGGCCGGAAGCGGCACGCGCGCCCGCTCGCGCAGGCCGCCCTTGGCCGCCACGAAGGCGATCTCCGGCCGGCCCGCCACCGGCAGGACGAGCTCGGGGCTGCCGCCGGCCGGAACGGTCACGGCGAGATCCGAATCGCCGTCGCCGGCCGCGTAGCCCGCGGCCTCGCCGGCGGGCTCGATCGCGTCGGGACGCAGCGTCCAGAGCTGGAGCCGGCCCTTGGCGCTGACCGTCGCGGCCTGGGTGGCGCCCGATCCGGAGAAATCCGCGATGCCGGCGATCTTGAGGGGTGGGCCCGGCTGGGCGGGCGTGCGGGCGGCGACGGCCCAGGCCGCGCCCGGATCGTCGGCGGGCCGGTCGATCAGCAAGAGGCCGCCGGCATCCGCGCCGGACAGCGTCGCCGCCAGCAGCGCCGGGCGGTCCCCGAGGCGCAGCAGGCGCGGCCGCAGCGGCGCGAACACGGCCTCGCCCCCCGCCGGCACCGTCACGGTGGCCACGGGGACGGGCTTCGGATCGGTGCTCACCGCCATCGGCTGGCGCTCGCGGATCGTCAGCACCGCGGCGGCCGCGCCGCCGTCGGGGGCGCGGGTGCGCCCGGTGAGATAGGCGCTCAGGGGGCCCGAGAGGGCCCGGCGCGAGCCCGGCAGGGCCCCGCGCGGCGTCTCGGCGGCGGTCAGCCCCTCGACCGCGTCCCGGCCGATCGGCAGCACGGTGACGCCGCCCTCCGCGAGGGCGAGCACGGCGCCGCCGTCGTCGCCCCAGACCACGGCGATCGGCGCGCTCTCCTCGTCGCCGGTCTGCTGGCCACCGCCCTGCGCGCCGGCCTTTGCCCCTGCCGTGCCGCCGGTGATTGGCAGGAGCCCGGAGGTCGCCACCGAGACCGCGGCCTCGCTGCGCGAGCCGCGCAGCGCCCGCACCTTGAAGGGCAGGTCGAGGATCCGGATCCCGGGCTCGGCCCGCGCCCCCGCGACGGGCGCGACGCACGCGAGGAGGCCCAGGACGAGCGCGACCCGCCCGCGGCGCGCCGCCGGGTGCCGACGCGGTAACGCCGTGCGCGCGGAAGCGCCCCAGGAAGCGACCGATCTGGTCAAACGTGCTGGCCGCCGTTGATGTGGAGCTCGGCGCCGTTCACGTAGGAGGAGGCCTCGGTGCACAGGAAGTAGATCGCCTTGGCGACCTCGTCCGGCGTGCCGAGCCGGCGCTGCGGGATCTGCTCGACGAGCTTCTCGGTGCCGGGCGACAGGATCGACGTGTCGATCTCGCCCGGCGAGATCGCGTTCACCCGCACGCCGAGCGGCCCGAAATCGGCGGCCATCTCGCGGGTCAGGCCCGCCAGCGCCGCCTTGGAGGTGCCGTACGCCGCCCCCGCGAATGGGTGGACGCGCGAGCCGGCGATCGACGTCACGTTGACGACCGAGCCCTTGGCCCGGGCCAGTTCCTCGCGCAGGCCCCGGGCCAGCAGGATCGTGGCGAAGAGGTTGACCTGGAAGACCCGCTGCCACGTGTCGAACTCGGTGGCCAGCGCGCCGAGGCGCTCGCCCTCCGGCCCCTTCGGCGAGATCCCGGCATTGTTGACCAGCGCGTGCAGCACCCCGCCCTCGGCGGCGAGCCGGCCCCGCACCTCCTCGACGGCGCGGACCGTGTCCTGCGCGTCGGCGAGGTCGACCTGCAGGTGGTCCTCGGGCCCCATCTCCCAGGGGCAGTTCTCCGGGAAGGCGTGGCGCGAGCAGGTGATCACGCGCCAGCCCGCGGCCGAGAAGCGCTTGACGGTGGCGTGGCCGATGCCCCGGCTCGCGCCCGTGAGCAGCATGATGCGCCGGCGTTCGTTGACGGGGAGGGCCAAAGCCGTAAGCCTCGCTGGCGTTCAGGGATCGCCGCCCGGTCGGGCGCGGTGCGTGCCGGTGAGCCCCAATGGTCTAGGCGCACGGGCACCGGAAATCCAGAGCGGGCCGCGCGTCGGCGCCGGAGCACGGAGGGGAAACGCATGGCCAGCGGGCAGACCAGCGCGGAGCGCATGCCGGAGATTCCGGCCGGCGGCCTGTCCCCGGCGCAGGAAGAGGCGGCGGCCGCGTTCCGGGCCGAGCGCGGCGTTCCGGTCTTCGGGCCGTTCGTGCCACTCCTGCGCAGCCCCGAGCTGATGCTGTGCGCGAGCCGGATGGGCCAGTACCTGCGCTACGGCAGCGTCCTGCCGCTGCGGATCAGCGAGTTCGCGATCCTGGTGGTCGCGCGGGAGTGGAGCCAGCCGGTCGAGTGGGCGATCCACCACCCGATCGCCCTCGAGGCCGGCGTCGCCCCCGAGACTGCGCGGGCGCTGGCCGAGGGGCGCCGCCCCGACACGATGAGCGCCGACGAGGCCCTCGCCTACGCGTTCTCGACCGAGCTGATGCGCAACCGCGCGGTGAGCGACGCGACCTACGCGGCCCTGGTCGCGCGCTTCGGCGAGCAGGGGGCGATCGATCTGACCGGCATCAACGGCTACTACGCGCTGCTCGCCATGACGATGAACGTCGCCCGCACGGCCCTGCCGGAGGGCGGCCCCGCGGCCCCGCCGCTGCCGCCGCTGGTCGGGTAGGGCGCGCCGCCGCGGCCGCGGCGCGGGCCGGGGGCGATCCCGCGCGGCTTGTGGCGCCGGCCGCTTCGGTCTAACCGTCCTCCCCCGTGCGGGTGCCCGACGTGCCGCCCGCCCGTTCCCGAAAACCCGGCCGGACGAGAGCCATGGTCGCCCATACCCGCGCCGATTCGGCGCCCAAGCCCACCGACCCGGCGCTCGCCGGCGCCCGGATCCTCGTGGTCGAGGCGCGCTACTACGACGCGATCGCCGACGAACTCCTGGCCGGCGCCCTGGCGGCGATCGCGGCCGCCGACGCGCAGGCCACCGTGGTCACCGTGCCGGGGGCCCTGGAGATCCCCGCCGCCGTAGCGATCCTGCTCGACACGGGCGCCTACGACGCCGTGGTGGCGCTCGGCTGCGTGATCCGCGGCGAGACCGGCCACTACGACATCGTCGCCGGCGAGAGCGCCCGGGCGCTCATGGACCTGTCGGTGCAGCGCCGCGTGCCGCTGGGCAACGGCATCCTCACGGTCGAGACCGAGGCTCAGGCGCTCGCCCGCGCCCGGGTCGCCGAGATGAACAAGGGCGGCGGCGCCGCCGAGGCGGCGCTCGGCGTGCTCGCCCTGAAGCGTGCGGCCGAAGGCGCGCGCCCGCGATGACGGATACACCCATGACCGGGACCCCCGAGACCCAGCCGGAGACCGGCGCGGAGAATGGCACCGGCACCGCCGGCGCCCCCGCCAAGATCAGCCTGCGCAGCGGCGCCCGCCTCGCGGTGGTGCAGGCGCTCTACGAGATGGACGTCTCCGGCAAGGGCGTGCTCGACGCCCTCGCCGAGTTCGAGGCCTTCTGGATCGGCCAGGAGGTCGACGGGATCGCCCATCCCCCGGCCGAGACCGCGTTCTTCCGCGACCTGCTGCGCGGCACGGTCGAGGAGCAGCGCGCCATCGACCCGAAGCTCGACCAGGCCCTCGCCCAGGGCTGGCCGCTGCGGCGCATCGAGATCGTGCTCCGGGCGATCCTGCGGGCGGGCGCCTACGAGCTGATGTTCCGCCGCGACGTGCCGGCGGCCGCGGCGATCTCGGAATACGTCGACGTCGCCCACAGCTTCTACACGGCCGACGAGCCGGGCCTCGTCAACGCCGTCCTCGACCGGGTCGCCCGGGAGGTCCGGCCGGGCGAGGTCGGGGCCCCGAAGGCCTCGGGCAAGCCGGGCTCGTCCAAGCCGCTCCCCGGCAAAGCTGCGGCTGGGAAACCGTCGGCCGGGAAGGCCTGAGTCTTGGCCGGGCCGGCCCGCGCCTCCGAGGAGGGGCTGATCGCCCGCTACTTCGCCCCGCTCGCGGGGCCGGGCGCCGACGGACTCCGGGACGACGCCGCCACGCTGACACCGGCGCCGGGCCACGACCTCGTCCTCACCGCCGACGCCGTGGTGGCGGGCGTTCACTACTTCGCGGAGGATCCGCCGGCCTCGATCGCCCGCAAGGCGCTCGGCGTGAACCTCTCCGACATCGCCGCCAAGGGCGCGGTCCCGCGCGGTTTCCTGCTGACCCTCGCGCTGCCCGACGACTGGACGGAGGCCTGGCTCGCCGGATTCGCGCAGGGGCTCGGCGCGGCGGCCGAGGCGGCCGGCTGCCCGCTGCTGGGCGGCGACACGGTGCGCTCCGGCGGCCCCGCGCTGATCTCGGTGAGCGTGTTCGGCGAGCTGCCGACCGGCACCATCGTGCGGCGCACCACCGCGCGGGTCGGCGACCGGATCTGCGTTACCGGCACGATCGGCGACGCCGCCCTCGGCCTGCGGATGCGCCTGGAGGGCGACGCCCCCTGGGCGGCCGGCCTCGATCCGGCGCTGCGGGCCGAACTCGCCGACCGCTACCTGCACCCGCGCCCGCGGCTCGCCGCCGCGCCGGCCATCCGCCGCCACGCCTCGGCGGCCATGGACGTCTCCGACGGCCTCGCGGGCGATCTCGCCAAGATGCTGGGCGCGGGCCGCACCGCCCGGGTGGCGACGGCGGACGTGCCGCTCTCGGAGGCGGCCCGGTGCGCCTGCGCGGCGGACCCCGCCCTGATCGAGGCGGTCCTGACCGGCGGCGACGATTACGAGATCCTCTGCACCGTCGCGCCGGAGCGCATGGCGGATTTCCGGGCTGAGGCCGCGGCGGCCGGGATCGCCGTCGCCGCCATCGGCACCGTCACCTCAGGCGACGGCCCGCCGCGCTTCGAAATGCGCGATGGCGCCGAGCGCGTGTTCGCGGCCGGAGCCTTCAGCCACTTCTGACGCCCAGATCGCGTCCGGTCCCGAGATCATCGGGCCGGCGGAATCCCCGACCGGGTGGCCGATCTGGCGCCGGACCTCGCCGATCATCGCGGCGGCGACCACCGGGATCCAGCGGCCGGCCGGGTTCCCGCCCGCGCCCGGCGCCCGGGACAGGGCGCGCTGCAGCACGCAGAGCAGGTCGTCCTGGATCGTGACCGGCTGCGCCGCGACCCGCTCTGCGATCAGGAAGCCGACCGCGCCGCTCAACACCTCGATGGTCGCCGCCAACCTGGCGGCCTGGTCGCTGCTCATGGCGAGTCCCTCGTCCAAATACAACCAAAAATAGAATATCGGTTGGTTAAGGCGACGTTAACGGCCGCTCGAGCCGCTCGCGTTCGTGATGTTCCGGTTCGGGGGACGGGCATCTCCGCTCGCGGGAGCCGCGCTCGGCCTCCTCTCCCGCACGGAAGAGGGGGCTCGCGCCCATGGAACCGGGTGCAGCGGCCGGCGGGAAACCAGATATGCAACATAATGCAGCATTGCGGGTTCGAGGGCTTTTTAGCCCCCGGGTCGTGAGGCCCGATTCCCGGCGTCGCCCGCCGACGCGGCGTTTGCGCTCCCCGGCGAAGTTTGGCAATCAAGGCATTGTTCTGGGAAGGAAAGCCCCGAATCCGAGCGCCGCGTCCCATGGCCGTCGTCCGGCGGCCAAGCTCGACAATCACAAGCCCACGCCAGGCACGATAATAACAAGGACGGTCGAATGATTCCCTTGGTCCTGATCATCGCGGGCGGGCTCTGCGCCGTCGCCTACGGCATCGTCACGATCCTCGACGTGATGCGGCGCGACGCCGGCACGCAGCGCATGCAGGAGATCGCCGCCGCCATCGCCGAGGGCGCGCAGGCCTATCTCCGGCGGCAATACACGACGATCGGCCTCGTCGGCGTCGTCCTGTTCGTCCTCCTCGCCGTCTTCCTCGGGATCAAGGTCGCGGTCGGCTTCCTGATCGGCGCCGTGCTGTCGGGCGCGGCCGGCTTCATCGGCATGAACGTCTCGGTGCGGGCCAACGTCCGCACGGCCCAGGCCGCCTCGACCTCGCTGGGCGGCGGCCTCGACGTCGCCTTCAAGTCGGGGGCGGTGACCGGCATGCTGGTGGCGGGCCTCGCGCTGCTGGGCGTGGCCCTCTACTACCTGTTCCTCACCCGCGCCGCCCATCTCGAGCCGTCGAGCCGCGAGGTGATCGACGCCCTCGTGGCGCTCGGCTTCGGCGCCTCGCTGATCTCGATCTTCGCCCGGCTCGGCGGCGGCATCTTCACCAAGGGCGCCGATGTCGGCGGCGACCTCGTCGGCAAGGTCGAGGCCGGCATCCCGGAGGACGATCCGCGCAACCCTGCCACCATCGCCGACAACGTCGGCGACAATGTCGGCGACTGCGCCGGCATGGCGGCCGACCTGTTCGAGACCTACGCGGTCACGGTCGTCGCCACGATGGTGCTGGCCGCGATCTTCTTCTCCGGCGCGGGCGGGAGCAACCGCGACGTCCTCGAGCCGATGATGCTGTACCCGCTCGCCATCGGGTCGGCCTGCATCCTCACCTCCATCGCCGGCACCTACGCGGTGCGGCTCGGCGCGAACCAGTCGATCATGGGGGCGCTCTACAAGGGGCTGATCGCCGCCGGCGTGCTCTCCATCGCGGCGATCGCGGCGGTCAACATGACCCTGCTCGGCGGCTTCTCGACGAGCTTCACCACCTCGACCGGCCTGACCTTCACGTCGGCCGCGCTGTTCGGCTGCGCGGTGATCGGGCTCGCCATCACGGCGCTGATCGTCGTGATCACCGAGTACTACACGGGCACCAACTTCCGCCCGGTGAAGTCGATCGCCGACGCGTCGGTGACCGGCCACGGCACCAACGTGATCCAGGGGCTGGCGATCTCGCTCGAATCGACCGCGCTGCCGGCCATCGTGATCGTGGCAGGCATCATCAGCACCTACGCGCTCGCCGGCCTGTTCGGCATCGCCATCGCGGTCACCGCCATGCTGGCGCTCGCGGGCTTCATCGTGGCTCTGGACGCCTTCGGGCCGGTCACCGACAATGCCGGCGGCATCGCCGAGATGGCGGGCCTGCCCTCGGAGGTGCGCAAGTCGACCGATGCCCTCGACGCGGTCGGCAACACCACCAAGGCGGTGACGAAGGGCTACGCGATCGGCTCGGCGGGTCTCGGCGCGCTGGTGCTGTTTGCCGCCTACACGTCGGACCTGAACTACTTCATCGCCCATGCGAGCCCGACGCAGTACCGCTTCTTCCAGGGCGTCAGCGTCGATTTCTCGCTCTCCAACCCCTACGTCGTGGTCGGGCTGCTGCTCGGCGGCCTGATCCCGTTCCTGTTCGCCGGCATCGCCATGACGGCGGTCGGGCGCGCGGCGGGCGCGGTGGTCGAGGAGGTCCGGCGCCAGTTCCGGGCCAAGCCCGGCATCATGCAGGGCACGGACCGGCCGGATTACGGGCGGGCGGTGGACATGCTCACCCGCGCGGCGATCAAGGAGATGATCATCCCGTCGCTGCTGCCGGTCCTGTCGCCGATAGTGCTGTTCTTCGTGATCCAGTTCATCGCCGGGAAGAGCCAGGCCTTCGCCACCGTGGGCGCGAGCCTGCTCGGCGTGATCCTCACCGGCCTCTACGTGGCGATCTCGATGACCTCGGGCGGCGGCGCCTGGGACAACGCCAAG
The DNA here is from genome assembly GCF_900116245.1 of Methylobacterium sp. yr668. NCBI lineage: Bacteria > Pseudomonadati > Pseudomonadota > Alphaproteobacteria > Hyphomicrobiales > Methylobacteriaceae > Methylobacterium > Methylobacterium sp. yr668. The sequence goes on from NZ_FOZY01000015.1 coordinate 14,255, forward strand.
AAGTACATCGAGGACGGCCACCACGGCGGCAAGGGCTCCGACGCCCACAAGGCGGCGGTGACCGGTGACACGGTCGGCGACCCCTACAAGGACACCGCCGGTCCGGCGGTGAACCCGGCGATCAAGATCACCAACATCATCGCCCTGCTGCTGCTCGCCGTGCTGGCGCACAGCTGAGTTTCGCGCGGATCCGATCGAGCAGCAGGGCCGGGCTCCGGGCGAGCCCGGCCCTGCCCGTTTCACCGTGTGCGCCCCCGCACGCGACGGTCAGTCCCGCGGCGCAGCACCTTGGCATCGCGGCGCCGCAGCGCCACCTCGGCGCCGGATTAAAACCCGGACGCGGCCCCCGCCGCACCAGCACGAGGTAACCCATGCCGTCCCTGCTCGACCCGATCCGCATCGGCGCCATCGAGGCGAAGAACCGGATCTTCATGGCGCCGCTGACCCGCGGCCGCGGCACCCGCGAGCACGTCCCCACCCCGATCATGGCCGAGTACTACGCGCAGCGCGCCGGCGCCGGCCTGATCCTCACCGAGGCCACCGGCATCAGCCAGGAGGGGCTCGGCTGGCCCTACGCGCCCGGCATCTGGTCCGACGCCCAGGTCGACGCGTGGCGGCCGATCGTGAAGGCCGTTCACGACCGGGGCGGCAAGATCGTCTGTCAGATCTGGCACATGGGCCGGATGGTCCATTCGGACTTCCTCGGCGGCGCCAAGCCGGTCTCGTCCTCGCCCACCACGGCCCCCGACCAGGCCCACACCTATTCCGGCAAGAAGCCCTACAGCGAGGCCCGCGCCCTGGAGGTGTCCGAGATCCCGCGCCTGCTCGCCGATTACGAGCGGGCCACCGCCAACGCCCTGGCTGCCGGGTTCGACGGGGTGCAGATCCACGCCGCGAACGGCTACCTGATCGACGAGTTCCTCCGCGACGGCACCAACCACCGCACCGACCAGTATGGCGGGTCCGTCGAGAACCGCGTGCGGCTCCTGCGCGAGGTGACCGAGGCGGTGGCGAAGGTCGCCGGGCCGGAGCGCACCGGCGTGCGCCTCTCGCCGAACGGCGCGATCCAGGGCTGCAACGACTCGAACCCGGAGCCGCTGTTCGTCGCCGCCGCCCAGGCGCTCGCCGATGCCGGGATCGCCTTCCTGGAGATGCGCGAGCCGGGGCCGAACGGCACCTTCGGCAAGGCCGACCACCCGCCGATCGCCCCGGCGATGCGGCGCGTGTTCCGCAACCCGATGATCCTGAACGCCGACTACGACGGGGTCAGCGGCCAGAAGGCGCTGGATGCCGGCGAGGCCGACGCCATCGCGTTCGGCCGGACCTTCATCGCCAACCCGGACCTCGCCGAGCGGATCGCCAGGAAGGCGCCGCTCGCCAAGGACGACGCCGCGACGTGGTACAGCCAGGGCCCCGAGGGCTACGTCGACTACCCGACCCTGACCGAGTCCCGCGCCGCCTGACGCGCCGCGGTCGCGCGCCCTGCCGCGGCCCGGAGGGCTGCGGCAGGAAACCGCGGCGGTTCCTTGGCAGCGGGCCGTCGCGCGCCTATGTGAGGGCAGGACCATGGATGTGCCTGCACCTCACGCGCTCGCGGAAGCCGGACCGACCGACGGGCGCTGGCGCGCCGCCGACCGGATCGCCGAACTGCGCGACCTCGCGATCCTCGATTCCGAGCCCGAGCCGCTCTACGACGACCTCGTGCGGGTCGCCGCTTACGTCTGCCGGGCGCCGGTCGCGCTCGTCAGCCTCGTCGATGCCGAGCGGCAGTGGTTCAAGTCGGAGGTGGGCCTCGGCAAGCGCGAGCTGCCGATCAATTGCTCGGTCTGCGCCCACACGATCGAGGCCGGCGACCTTCTCGTCATCCCGGACCTGACCGCGGACCCCCGGACCACCGAGAATCCCCTGGTCACCGGGGCGCCGGCCTTCCGGTTCTACGCGGGTGCGGTGATCCGCGGCAGCCACGGCATCCCGCTCGGCGCGCTGTGCGTGCTGGACCGCGTCCCGCGGCCGGAGGGGCTCGATTCGGAGCAGACCGCGACCCTGCTGGCGCTGGCGCGCCAGATCTCCAGCCTGCTGGAGCACCGCAGGACGCTGGCGCAGGTCGCCGCCCGCGAGGCGGAGATCGCCGCGAGCGAGCGCCGCTTCCGCGTGATGACCTCGGCGATGCCCCAGATGGTCTGGACCACGCGGCCGGACGGGTTCCACGACTACTACAACGACCGCTGGTACGAGTTCACCGGCGTCCCCTACGGCTCCACCGACGGCGAGGGCTGGAACGGTGTGTTCCATGCCGAGGACCAGGACAGGGCCTGGGCGCGGTGGCGCCACTGCCTCGCGACCGGCGAGCCCTACGAGATCGAGTATCGCCTGCGCCACCACAGCGGCGACTACCGCTGGACCCTGGGGCGGGCCATGCCGATCCGGGACGCCGAGGGGCGGATCGAGCGGTGGTTCGGGACCTGCACCGACATCGACGATTTGAAGCGCGCCGAGGCCGAGGCCCGCAAGCTCGCGGCGATCGTCGAGACGTCCAAGGACTTCATCGGGCTCAGCACCCTCGAGGGCGCGATCACCCATCTCAACGAGGCGGCCATGGCCCTGGTCGGCCTGCCCGATCTCGCCGCCGCCCGCGCCAAGAAGGTACCCGACTTCTTCACCGACGACAGCCGCCGGATCCTGGCCGAGACCGTGATGCCGGCGGTGCGCCGGGACGGGTTCTGGGAGGGCGAACTCGCCTTCCGACACTTCGTCACCGGCGAGCCCCTGGCCGTGCTCTACAACATCTTCCCGGTGCGCGACCCGACCGGGACCGAGCTCGGCTACGCCACCGTCACCCGCGACCTGCGCGAGGCCAAGCGCGCCGAGGAGGCCCGCGACCTGCTGATCCGCGAGCTGTCGCACCGGATCAAGAACATCTTCGCGGTGGTGGGCGGCCTCGCCGCCCTGACCGCGCGGACCGACCCCGCGGCCAAGCCCTTTGTGGCCGCGTTCCGCGAGCGGCTCGGCGCCCTGGCCCGGGCCCACGAATACGTCCGCCCGCACTCCCCCGACAGCGCCCCGCCGGTCGCTGGCCAGACGGTGCTCGGGCTGATGCGCCTGATCATGGCCGCCTACGAGGAGAACGGACGCGCCCGCGTGGTGATCTCGGGGGACGATGCCGAGATCGGCGAGCGCACCGCCACGGCCCTCGCGCTGATCATGCACGAGCAGGCGACGAACGCGGTCAAGTACGGCGGCCTGTCGACGCGGGAGGGCGGCGTCTCGCTGAGCGGGACCCGCGAGGCGGGCCGCTACACGCTGACCTGGCGCGAGGAGGGCGGCCCGCAGATCGCCGGCGCGCCGTCCCGGAAGGGATTCGGCACGGTGCTGGCCGAGCGCAGCGTCGCCGGCCAGCTCGACGGGGCGCTGGAGCACGACTGGGCGCCGGGCGGTCTCCTGATGCGGCTCAGCGTCCCGCTCGAGAACCTGCGGACCTGACGTGGCTCGGATGCCGGCCCGGATGCCGGCCGCGCCCGGGCCGGGTCTCGTCGTCCTCGACTTCGACGGCACGCTGGCCGACAGTTTCGGGTGGTTCTGCTCGGTGCTGAACGGCGTCGCCGACCGCTACCGCTTCCGCCGGGTCGAGGCCCACGAGGTGGAGGAGCTCCGGCTCCAGGGCGCCCGGGCGATCGTCGCCCATCTCGGCATCCCGCGCTGGAAGCTGCCGCTTATCGCCCGCCACATGCACGCGCTGGCCGCCCGCGACGCCGCGCAGATCGCCCTGTTTCCCGGCGTCCCGGCGATGCTGGCCGCGATCGCGGCGGCGGGCGTGCCGCTGGCGATCCTGTCGTCGAATCGCGCCGACACGGTGCGGCGGGTGCTCGGACCGGACAATGCCGCCCGCATCGGCAGCTACGCCTGCGGGGCGTCGATCTTCGGGAAGGCGCGCCGGCTGCGGGCGTTGCTCGCGCGGACCGGGGTTCCGCCGCACCGGGCCCTCTGCGTCGGCGACGAGATCCGGGACATCGAGGCGGCGCGGGCGCTGGGCTGCCCGTTCGGCGCCGTGGCCTGGGGCTACACCGACCCACGGGCCCTCGTGTCCCACGGCCCCGAGCACCTGTTCCCGGAGCCCGGGGCGATCGCCCGCCTCGTGGCGGGCGAGGCCGGTCACATGCCGCGATTCGCGCCCGGCACGACGCTGGTGCCGCTGCCGCTGCCGAACGGCTCGTAGCGGGTCAGGCCGCGGAACAGCTGGCTGAGGAAGGCGCGGTCGGCGCCGCTCGTCGGCGTGGTGCGCTCGATGAAGTCGAAGATCCGGCCGTCCTGCAGGCCGTAGAGCGCCACGCGCTCGACCTTGAAGGCGGGGGTGAAGTACACGGCCGTGACCTTCTGGTCCTCGACCTGCTCGCCCAGGAACATGATCGTCCGGCGGGTATTCTGCGAGATGTAGTACCAGGACTTGTTGCCGACCGTGGACACGGTCGAGGGCGTGCCCAGGATCTGCAGCACCTGCTCGGGGCCCATGCCGGGCTTGATCGTGGCGAGCGCCGCCTGATCGACCTGGTAGCCGTGGCGCAGCTCCTCGCCGATGCAGCCCGACAGACCGGTTGCCGCGAGGCCGAGCAGGGCGAGGCGCGCGAAGGACTGGACGAAACGGCGCCGCATCGGGCCCCCAGAGAGCGTGTTGACGGACGGGGCGCGACCGTCGCCGCCGGCACGGGGCTCCGACGGCGCTTGCGCCCTGGGCGTGGGTTGCCGTACCGCGGGGTTATGGCTTTGACAAGGCAAGCTTGGCCACAGAGGGCCGGGGTTCGACACCGATGATCGCCGGGCTGTTCCGCCGCGCGGGCGCGCGCCGCCGCGCCGTCGAGGGGCTGCACGTCGCCCTGAGTGAGGCCGCGCGCCGGCCGGGCCTCTACACGGATCTCGGCGTGCCCGACACCGTGGAGGGCCGGTTCGAATCCCTGTGCCTGCACGCGATCCTAGTCCTGCGCCGGCTGAACCGGCTGCCGCCGCCGGCCGCCGAGGTGGCGCAGGATCTGGTGAACTCGGTCTTCACCCAGCTCGACGCCTCCCTGCGCGAACTCGGCGTCGGCGACATGGGCGTGTCCAAGCGGATGAAGAAGCTCGGCGCCGCCTTCTACGGCCGGGCCGAGGGCTACGACGCGGCCCTGGAGGCCGGCGACGCCGCGGCCCTGGCGGCCGCCCTCGTCCGCAACGTGCTTGGCGGCGAGGGGGACGGGCGCGGTCTCGCCGCCTACGTGCGGGCGGCCGACGCCGCCCTCGCCGGGGCCGATCTCGACGGGCTGCTCGCGGCCGGGCCGCCCTTCCCGGAGCCCGACGGCTTCGCGCCGGTACCGGCCGGCCCTGACCACGGAGGACGCGCATGAGCCGCGATGCCAGCAGCCGCGATGCCGGCCAGGACGCTTTCCCGCTCGCGCGCTGGGTCAATGTCGAGCGCCTGCCCCAGGGGCGCGGCGCCGTCACCGTGGAGGCGAGCCCGGCCGAGTGCGCGGCGCTGGCCGCCGATTTCGGCATCCCGGGGATCCGCGACCTCGTCGGGCGCTTCGCCATCGAGGGGGCGACCAGCCGCCTCACCGTGACCGGCACCGTGGAGGCCCTGGTGACCCAGGTCTGCACCGTCAGCCTCGAACCCTTCGAGGCGCCGGTCCGGGAGCCGGTCGAGGTGGTGTTCACCGACACCGACCGGCTCGCCGGCACCGATGCCGAGGACGCCGACATCCCCGACCCCCTGGTCGGCGGCCGCATCGATTTCGGCGCGCTCACCGCCGAGTTCCTGGCGCTGGGCCTCGACCCGTACCCGCGCAAGCCCGGCATCGCCTTCGAGCCGGTCGTGGCGGGCGACGAGGCCGGACCCCTCGACGGCCTGCGCAAGCTCCGCGACCGCGACGGCTGAGGCCGCCGCGTCCGGCCGGAACCGCCGGCCGCCCGATTTCATTTGCCCGCCGGGCCGGTATCGCTATGGTCCGCCGCGCCCGGCGGGCCCCGTCCCGCCGCCGTCCGACCCCTTTCCCGCCGAGACCCGCGACCCGCTACCGACATGTCCCAACGCGTGTGCATCTCGCTCGACGCCATGGGTGGCGACCACGGGCCCACCACGGTCGTGCCCGGCGCGGCGCTGGCCCGGGAGCGCCATCCCGGCACCACCTTCCTGATGTTCGGCGACGAGGCGGTGATCGCGCCGCTGGTCGCCAAGGAGCCCCGGCTCAAGGACTGCGTCGAGATCCGCCACACCAGCGTGGCCGTGGCCATGGACGACAAGCCGAGCCAGGCGGTGCGCCAGGGCCGGGGCAAGTCGTCGATGTGGCAGGCGATCCAGGCGGTCCGCGACGGGCAGGCCGATGCCTGCGTGTCGGCCGGCAACACCGGCGCGCTGATGGCGATGTCGAAGATCTGCCTGAAGACCATGTCGGGCATCGAGCGCCCGGCCATCGCCTGCCTGTGGCCGACCGTGCGCGGCGAGAGCGTCGTGCTCGACGTCGGCGCCACGATCGGCACGGATGCCGAGCACCTCGTCGAGATGGCCGTGATGGGCTCGGCCATGGCGCGCATCGTGTTCGACCTCGAGCGCCCCACCGTCGGCCTGCTCAACGTCGGCACCGAGGAGATGAAGGGCAACGAGGCGGTCAAAGAGGCTGCCCGGATCCTGCGCGAGATGGAGAGCCCCGGCCTGACCTATCACGGCTTCGTCGAGGGCACGGATCTCGGGCGCGGCACGGTCGACGTGGTGGTGACCGAGGGGTTCACCGGCAACATCGCCCTCAAGACCGCCGAGGGCACCGCCAAGCAGATCGGCACCTATCTCCGCGCCGCCATGACCCGGACGCTGGCGGCCAAGATCGGCGCCCTGTTCGCGCGGCAGGCCTTCAAGGCCCTCAAGGACAAGATGAACCCGAGCCGGGCCAACGGCGGGGTGTTCCTCGGCCTCGAGGGCATCGTCATCAAGAGCCACGGCTCGGAGAACGCGCAGGGCTTCGCCGCGGCGATCGATCTGGCGCACGACATGGCGCGCCACGACATGATCCGCACGATCCGCGAGATGCTCGACCAGACGGCGGCGCTGGCGCCGGCCTGACGCCGGCACCGGGCCTCCGTCGACGGACGGGATGGAAATCGGACGCCCGCGGCTTCACAACCGGCGATTGTGAAGCTGGATCGTCCGGGAAGGACAATGATGGCAACCCTCCGCACTGACCCCGAGCAGCACCGGCGCGTCCCCCCTCTGCGCTCGGTGGTGGTCGGGACCGGCTCGAGCCTGCCCGCGCGGGTGGTGACGAACGCCGACCTCGCCGAGCGGGTGGACACGTCCGACGAGTGGATCGTCCAGCGGACCGGGATCCGCCAGCGCCACCTCGCGGGACCCGACGAGACCACCTCGGTCCTCGGTACGCGCGCCGCCAGGGCGGCCCTCGACGATGCCGGGCTGAGCGCGGACGACATCGACCTCGTCATCTGCGCCACCTCGACGCCGGATCACACCTTCCCGGCGACCGCGACCCAGATCCAGTCGGCACTGGGCATCCATCAGGGCGCGGCCTTCGACCTGCAGGCGGTGTGCGCCGGCTTCGTCTTCGCGGTCTCGACCGCCGACAAGTTCCTGACCACGGGGGCCGCCCGCCGGGCCCTCGTGATCGGCGCCGAGACCTTCTCGCGGATCGTCGACTGGGAGGACCGCACCACCTGCGTGCTGTTCGGCGACGGGGCCGGCGCCGTCGTGCTGGAGGCGCAGGAGGGGGCCGGGGACCGCGGCGTCCTCAGCGCGAGCCTGCGGTCGGACGGCCGCCACCGGGAGAAGCTCTACGTCGACGGCGGCCCCGGCTCCACCGGCACCACCGGCCACCTGCGCATGGAGGGCCGCGACGTGTTCCGATTCGCCGTCGGGCAGGTCACCGACGTGATCGTCGAGGCCTTCGCGCAGGCGGGCATCACCGCGGAGGAACTCGATTGGTTCGTGCCGCATCAGGCCAACCGCCGGATCATCGAGGCCTCGGCCGACAAGCTCGGTGTCGCCCGGGACAAGATCGTCCTGACGGTGGACCGCCACGGCAACACCTCGGCGGCCTCGATACCCCTGGCCCTCGACGTGGCGCGGCGGGACGGCCGCATCCGGGCGGGCGACCTCGTGATGATCGAGGCGATCGGCGGCGGGTTCAGCTGGGGCGCCGCGCTGATCCGCTGGTAGCGTTTCGGGCGGCGCGCCCGAAACGATTCGCTGTCCCGGCGCGGTTGACCGGGGGCGGAGCGCCGATTAGCGTGCCGGATCATAGGGATACGCCTTCAGCGTTCGGCGCGGCCAAGGGTGCTGCGCCATGCGTCATGGGGCGAGCGACGCGGGCGAGGGGACACGGCATGGCAGGCAAGACGGTGACGCGCGCCGACTTGAGCGAGGCCGTCTACCACCAGGTGGGCCTGTCGCGGACCGAGTCGGCCGCCCTCGTCGAGACCGTGCTGTCCGAGATCTGCAGCTGCCTCGCGAGCGGCGAGACGGTGAAGCTGTCCTCGTTCGGCTCCTTCGTGGTCCGCAGCAAGGGCAAGCGCGTCGGCCGCAATCCCAAGACCGGGGTCGAGGTCGCGATCGAGCCGCGGCAGGTGATGGTGTTCAAGCCCTCCAACGTGCTCAAGGCCAAGATCAACGGCCTGAACGGCGCGGGCGACCACGACGACGAGTGAGCGCGCCGCGAATGCGGCCGCGTCGGCGAGCGCTTCGGGCGGGCTCTTCAGGCTTGAGTGCGGCTCCGCGAGCCGGCAAGATCGGGCCGCTTCGCCCCGCTCCGTAAGACGCCCATGCCGCCAGCCCTCGCCGCCGCCTCGACCGACGAACCGCCGACCGGGATCGGCGAGAAGAGTGCCCACGCGTTCCGGACGATCAGCGAGGTGGCCGAGGAACTCGACGTGCCCCAGCACGTCCTGCGGTTCTGGGAAACCCGCTTCGGCCAGATCCGCCCCGTGAAGCGGGCGGGGGGGCGCCGCTACTACCGGCCCCAGGACATCGAGCTCGTCGCCGGCATCCGCCACCTCCTGCACGTGCAGCGCTACACCATCGCGGGGGCGCAGCGGGTCCTCAAGGAGAACGGCGTCCGCTTCGTGCAGGCCGTCGGCCGCGGCGAGGCCGTGGCGGCCGAGCCGCTGCTTCAGGAGGTCGAGACCGAGGCGGGAGCCCGGAGCGGGACCGGGGGCGCAACGTTCGGCGTGTCGGACCGGGCGGCCCTGGCCGAGGCCCTGGACGAGTTGCGCGCCTGCCGCGCCCTGCTCGACGGGCTGCGCGACCTGCCCGACATGGAGGCCTGAGCGGGCCTGAGCGGCCCTGCCGGGCTCGACGACCCCGGCACCGCGCGCGGCGGGCGAACTTTCCGGCAACACGTCGCGTTGTCGCCCGCATGGCCGCGCCCAAACCCAAGTTGACGCCCAGCCAGGAACTGATGGCCCGCATCATGCGGATCGTCCGCTCCTGCCCGGAGGCGGCGTCCGAAGTCCTGGAGCTGATGTTCCTCGTCAGCCAGATCGAGGCGGCCACCGGGGTCGACCGGGACTATCGCGACGCCAAGCGGGTGATCAGCCGCCTGCGCAACCCGCTCTGGGAGATGGGTCCCACCGACCGGGAGAAACTCCTGGCGGCCGCCGAGACGATTCGCCGGGTCTGCCGGCTGGCCGAGGACGAGATTCCCCCCGTGCCGGTGGCCGATGCCGGGGAGCGGGCGCGGGTCGAGGGGCGGCTCGCCGCCGCCCTGGCCGGCGAGTTCGACGCGGCGCAGATCGCCCGCATCACCGGGATCGTCGCGGCGGCCCTCCAGAATTAACCCGCCGCCCGAGCCCTCGACGCCCGTGCGCGGCGTCCCCACATGGTCTCCACCGATGAACGGGACATCCGGACGCGTGTCCGGGGAGAGGTCCCGGGTCGGCACTGGAGAGACGCTGCCATGATTGCCCTACGTCCGCTCGCCGCGCTGCTCGCAGGGAGCATGGCACTGGCCGGGCCCGCCCTGGCCCAGACGCCGTCCAGCCGAACCAAGACGGTGGCGCCCGGCAAGACGGTCCGCATCGAGATCGCGCCCAACCTCAAGAAGGATTGTTCTCCTGGGCCGATGCCGGAGTTCAAGGTCTCGGGCCCGCCGAAGAACGGGTCGGTGATCACCAAGGTCGGCAAGCTGAAGACGCCGGCGAGCTACCGCTGCCCCAACAAGGAAGCGGCCGTCCAGGCGCTGTTCTACCAGCCCAACAACGGATTCACCGGCACCGACGAAGTGACGTTCGAGGTCAAGAGCTCCGACGGCCAAGTCCAGACGCAGACCGTCAAGATCACGGTCGGAGGCGCGGGGACCAAATCAGGAGAGGACGGCAAGAAAGAGGGCACGGATTTGTGAGCAGGCTCCGGCCGAAACGGTATCTGCCCAGTCCTTCGGCCCGGGCAGCCGTCCGGGGGCGTCACGGAGTCTCGTCCGTGACGCCTTCAGCGCTCCTGAGTGTTGCATGCAATCGACATGCCGGGCGCCATGCTCGCCGCACTGCGACAAAAGCGGGCCTGTCGGTTGCATCCGAGCCAAGACAGGATGAAGCTGTCACGGTCTGAGAGGGTTATCGAATGCCGATGCATGCGACGAACGACCTTTTCCAGAGCTTCGCCCGAGGGTACGAGGCCCGCCGCGACACGGAGATGACGCTCTCCGAGTATCTCGAGGCCTGTCGCGACGAGCCCCTGATGTACGCCTCGGCCGCCGAGCGCATCCTCGCGGCGATCGGCGAGCCGGAATTCGTGGACACCGCCAGGGATTCGCGCCTCGGCCGGATCTTCATGAACCGGACGATCCGGACCTACCCGGCCTTCCGCGAATTCTACGGCATGGAGGAGACGATCGAGCGGATCGTCTCGTTCTTCCGCCACGCCGCGCAGGGCTTGGAAGAGCGCAAGCAGATCCTCTACCTGCTCGGGCCGGTGGGCGGCGGTAAGTCGTCGCTGGCCGAGCGGCTGAAGCTCCTGATGGAGGTTCACCCCGTCTACGTACTTAAGGCTGGGGACGAAGTGTCGCCGGTCTTCGAGAGCCCGCTGGGCCTATTCGACCCCGAGACCATGGGCGAGGAGATCCAGCGCCGCTACGGCATCCCGCGCCGGCGGCTGACCGGCCTGATGAGCCCCTGGGCGCTGAAGCGCCTCGACGAGTTCAACGGCGACATCTCGCGCTTCAAGGTGATCAAGGTCCGGCCGTCGCGCCTGCGCCAGATCGCCATCGCCAAGACCGAGCCGGGCGACGAGAACAACCAAGACATCTCCTCGCTCGTCGGCAAGGTCGACATCCGGCGGCTGGAGACGCTGTCGCAGGCCGATCCCGACGCCTACTCGTACTCGGGCGGCCTGAACCGGGCGAACCAGGGCATCCTCGAGTTCGTCGAGATGTTCAAGGCGCCGATCAAGATGCTGCACCCGCTGCTCACCGCGACGCAGGAGGGCAACTACGTCGGCACCGAGAATATCGGCGCGATCCCGTTCACCGGCGTGATCCTGGCGCACTCGAACGAGGCCGAGTGGCAGACCTTCAAGACCAACAAGAACAACGAGGCCTTCATCGACCGGATCTACGTGATCAAGGTCCCGTACTGCCTGCGCGTCACCGAGGAGCAGCGGATCTACGAGAAGCTGATCTCCGGCTCGGAGCTGTCGGACGCGGCCTGCGCCCCCGGCACGCTGGAGATGCTGGCGCGGTTCTCGGTGCTGTCGCGGCTCCGCGAGCACGCCAATTCCAACGTCTTCTCCAAGATGCGGGTCTACGACGGCGAGTCCCTGCGCGAGGTCGATCCCCGCGCCCGCTCGATGCAGGAGTACAAGGACACGGCCGGCGTCGACGAGGGCATGGACGGGATCTCGACCCGTTTCGCCTTCAAGGTGCTGGCCGCGACCTTCAACCACGACACCACCGAGGTCTCGGCCGACCCGGTGCACCTGATGTATGTGCTGGAGCAGTCGCTGCGCCGCGAGCAGCTCCCGCCCGAGACCGAGAAGAAGTACCTGGAATTCATCAAGACCGAACTGGCCCCGCGCTACGCGGAGTTCATCGGCCACGAGATCCAGAAGGCCTACCTCGAATCGTACCACGATTACGGGCAGAACCTGTTCGACCGGTACATCGACTACGCCGACGCCTGGATCGAGGACCAGGACTTCAAGGACGCCGAGACCGGCCAGCTCATGAACCGGGAGCTCCTGAACCAGGAGCTGACCAAGATCGAGAAGCCCGCCGGGATCGCCAACCCCAAGGACTTCCGCAACGAGGTGGTGAAGTTCGCCCTGCGCTCCCGGGCGCAGCACGGCGGCCGCAACCCGAGCTGGACCTCCTACGAGAAGCTGCGCGAGGTGATCGAGCGGCGGATGTTCTCCCAGGTGGAGGAACTGCTGCCGGTGATCTCCTTCGGCTCGAAGAAGGACGGCGAGACCGAGAAGAAGCACGGCGAGTTCGTCGAGCGCATGGTGGCGCGCGGCTACACCGAGCGGCAGGTCCGCCGCCTGGTGGAGTGGTACATGCGGGTGAAGCAGGCCGGCTGAGGGGCGACGGGGCTCGACCGGCCCGCTCGGTCGGCCGGGCCCCGTTCCGACCCTCCGCCGCCACAGTTTCGGACGACCGGCCGGCGAAGATCGCGGCCCTGCTGCCAAAGAGGGATCCTTCCCTCCGGTGACAGCATGGTACGACAAGGGTCCGGACCCGGCCGGAGCACGCGGACGAGGGTTTTCGCAGCGGATGCACATCGTCGACCGACGTTTGAACCCGGGCGGCAAGAGCCTCCCGAACCGCCAGCGCTTCCTGCGGCGCGTGAAGGACGTGGCCCAGCGCGCGGTGCGGGAATCCGCCCGCGAGAAGGACATCAAGGATCTCGGCAAGGACGGCCGCGTCACCGTGCCGGCGGACGGCGTCCGGGAGCCCCGCTTCTCGCGCCAGCCCGGCACCGGCCTGCAGGATCACATCCTGCCCGGCAACAAGACCTACGTGGAGGGCGACACGATCGAGCGCCCGCCGGGCAGCGGCGGCGGTCGCGGCTCCGGCGAGGGCGGGGAGGGCGGCGAGAACAGCGAGGACGCGTTCCGCTTCGTGCTCACCCGCGAGGAGTTCCTGGAACTCTTCCTCGAGGATCTGGAATTGCCGGACCTCGCCAAGCGTCGCCTCGCCATCGTCGAGACGGAAGGGTTGCGCCGGGCGGGCTACACGGTCACCGGCTCGCCGGCGAACCTCGCGCTCACCCGCACCCTGCGGAACTCGATGTCGCGGCGCATCGCCCTCAAGCGCCCGAAGCCCGACGAGGTCGCGGCCCTGGAGGCCCGGCTCGACGCCCTCGCCGAGGGGCACCCGGAGCGGCCGGACCTGGAGCAGGCCCTGTTCCGGCTGCGCGAGCGCGCGAAGCGCATCCCCTACGTCGACCCGATCGACCTGCGCTTCCGCCGGTTCGAGCCCTATCCGCGGCCGATCGCGCAGGCGGTGATGTTCTGCCTGATGGACGTGTCCGGCTCGATGACCGAGCACATGAAGGACCTCGCCAAGCGATTCTACATCCTGCTGCACATCTTCCTGACGCGCCGCTACCGGCACGTCGAGATCGTGTTCATCCGCCACACCGACCGGGCGACCGAGGTGGACGAGGAGACCTTCTTCGGCTCCCGCGAGACCGGCGGCACCCTGGTCTCGTCGGCGCTCGTGGAGATGAAGCGCGTCATCGCCGAGCGCTACGACCCGAACGACTGGAACATCTACGCGGCCCAGGCCTCGGACGGCGACAACGTCTCCTCCGACGGGCCGACCTCCACGGAGCTGCTGCGGTCGCACATCCTGCCCGCCTGCCAGCACTTCGCCTATCTGGAGGTGGGCGACGAGAACGGTCCCCGCGCCGGCTTCGTCGAGCACCGCACCACCCTGTGGCGAACCTACGAGGCCATCGCCAAGGCCGGCGGCCCGATCGCCATGCGCAAGGTCAACCACCGCCGGGAGATCTACCCGGTCTTCCGCGAGCTGTTCGGACGCAAGGAAGGCCGCGCCGAGGCGGAGGCGTGATGCCGTCGCACGCATCGACCGATCGGGAGGCCGCATGACGCTCGTCAAGGCACGCACGCCCCAGATCATCGCGGGCAACCAGAAGCCGCTGTTCACCGGCAACGACTGGGATTTCGACACGATCCGGCGGATCCACGACGCCTGCGAGGCGGTGGCCGGGCCGCAACTCGGACTGTCGTGGTACCCGAACCAGATCGAGATCATCACGGCCGAGCAGATGCTCGACGCCTACGCGTCGATCGGCATGCCGCTGTTCTACAAGCACTGGTCGTTCGGCAAGCACTTCGCCCAGCACGAGGCCGGCTACCGGCGCGGCCTGATGGGGCTCGCCTACGAGATCGTCATCAACTCGGACCCGTGCATCTCCTACGTCATGGAGGAGAACACGGCGACGATGCAGACGCTCGTCATCGCGCACGCCGCCTTCGGCCACAACCACTTCTTCAAGAACAACTACCTGTTTCGGCAGTGGACCGACGCCGAGGGCATCCTCGACTACCTCGACTTCGCCAAGGGCTTCATCGCCCGCTGCGAGGAGCGCTACGGCCACCAGGCGGTGGAGCAGGTGCTCGACGCCGCCCACGCGCTGATGAGCCAGGGCGTCCACCGCTACCCGCGCAAGAAGCGGCCGGACCTCGCCTCCGAGCAGCGGCGCGAGCGCGAGCGGATCGAGCACGGCGAGCAGATCTACAACGATCTCTGGCGCACCCTGCCGCAGAAAATCGGCACGGCGCGTCCGGACGCGGCCGCCGAGCGGCGCAAGGCGCTGCTCGAACTGCCGCAGGAGAACATCCTGTATTTCCTGGAGAAGGCCGCGCCCCGCCTGCGCCCCTGGCAGCGCGAGATCCTGCGCATCGTCCGCCTGGTCGCCCAGTACTTCTACCCGCAGCGCCAGACCAAGGTGATGAACGAGGGCTGCGCGACCTACTGCCACTACCGGATCATGAACGCCCTGTCGGAATCCGGGCAGATCACCGAGGCGGCCTATCTCGAGTTCCTGCAGTCGCACACCAACGTCATCCGGCAGCCGAACTACGACGACCGCTCCTACGGCGGCCACAATCCCTACGCGATCGGCTTCGCCATGATGCAGGACATCGCCCGCATCGCCGAGCAGCCGACCGAGGAGGACCGGGCATGGTTCCCCGACATCGCCGGGGTCGGCGACGCCATGGCGGTGCTGCGCGATTGCTGGGAGAATTACCGGGACGAGAGCTTCATCCAGCAGTTCCTGTCGCCCAAGCTGATGCGCGACCTGCGCCTGTTCCACGTGGTCGACGATCCGGAGGAGCCGGAACTGCGGGTGGAGGCGATCCACGACGAGCGCGGCTACCGCAAGCTGCGCCGCTCCTTCGCGCGTCAGTACGACGTGGCGTGGCTCGATCCCGACATCGAGGTGGTGGACGTGGACCTAGAGGGCGACCGGCGCCTGATCCTGCACCACAAGGCGATCAACAAGATCACCCTGCAGAAGGACGACGCCAAGCGCGTGCTGCAGCACCTCGCCGACCTCTGGGGCTACGACGTGGTGCTCAAGGAGATCGAGCCCGCCACCGGCACGGTGCTGGGCGAGATCACCGCCAGCGCGCGGCCGATCTTCTTCTGACGGGGCGTCCGGTCGAGCATTCCGATGGAGGCAGCCCTCCGTCATCACGAGCGCAGCGAAGTGACCCAGGGTTGCGCGACTTCCGTGTGTGTAGCGCCGACTGGATCGCTTCGCTTCGCGTCGCTCGCGGAGACGACACCGGCGGCGCGAGCGGTATCTCTCGATGAGGGAGGCGCCTCGGAGGACCTCGTGATTGCCTTGGCGGTACCGCCGTGCTGCATGGGGCGATGACCGCCACGATCCTCACCCTCGCCGAGACCAGCGACTTCCTCGACCGCGAGTTTCCGCAGATGCAGGCGGGTGGGCGGGCCTACCATCTCGAAGCCGTAAGCCCGCTCGCGGCGCGGATGCGGCTGGAGGCCCACGAGCGCTTCCTCCGGCCCGGCGCGACCGTCTCGGGGCCGGCCATGATGGCGCTCGCCGACTATGCCCTCTACGCGGCGATCCTGGCCAATATCGGTCCCGTGGCGCTCGCGGTGACGACCAGCCTCACCTTCAACTTCCTGCGCAGGCCCGCCACCGGGGATCTCGTGGCCGAATGCCGGCTGCTCAAGCTCGGCCGGCGCCTCGCCGTCGGCGAGGTGTCGATCACCGCCGCGGGCAACCCCGATCTCGTCTGCCACGCCACCGGGACCTACTCGATCCCGCCGCGCTGACGCGCCGTCTTCGCGAGCGGAGCGAAGCAACCCAAGGCAGCGCGCGATCTCCGGACGTGGCGTGTCCCTGGATTGCTTCGCTGCGCTCGCAGAGACGATCCTCAGCCGGCCCGCGCCTCGGCGAGCCGTGCGGCGTAGCGGGCGATCAGGTCGACCTCCAGGTTGAGCCGGTCCCCCTGCCGCCGCTCGCCCCAGGTGGTGACCTGGAGCGTGTGCGGGATCAGCAGCACCGAGAACAGGTCGTCCTCGACCGCATTCACGGTGAGCGAGGTGCCGTCGAGGCAGACCGAGCCCTTCTCGGCGATGAACTTGGTCAAGTTCGACGGCGCCCGGAGGGTGAAGCGCTCGCTGGCGCCCCAGGCATCGGCCGTGACACGCGCGCGCTCCACGATCTCGGCGAGGCCGTCGACGTGGCCGGTGACCAGGTGGCCGCCCAGTTCGTCGCCGATCTTCAGGGAGCGCTCGAGGTTGATCCGCGTGCCCGCGACCCAGGCGCCCACCGTGGTGCGCGCCAGCGTCTCGGCGGCGGCGTCCACCGCGAAGACGCAGCCGTTCTCCGCCGGCTCTACCGACACGGCCGTGAGGCACGGGCCCGCGCAGGCGATCGAGGCGCCGAGCGCGATCGTGGCCGGGTCGTAGGCGGCGCGGATCGCGATCCGGCGCAGGTCGCCCGCGCCGGAGACCGAGACGACCGTGCCGATGGCGCTGACCAAGCCGGTGAACATCGCTTACGTCCTGTTGCGTTCGTAGGTCACGGCGGCGTCCGGCCCGAGCTGCAGCTGCTCGGCCTCGCGGAACCGATCGCCCGCCAGGGCCTCCGCCAGGGCCGGGCCCACGGCCGGCAGGCCGCCCGCCGGCCCGAGCTCCGCCGGTCCGGTGACCAGCGTGCAGGCATCGATCAGATCGGCCCGGGCGAGCGCCTCCGCAAGGCGGGGGCCGCCCTCGCTGCACAGGCGGGTCAGGCCGCGCTCGCCGAGATGCGCCAGGGCCGCCGGGAGATCGATCCCGCCGGCCGCGTCCGCCGGCACGGTCGCGACCTCGACGCCGAGGGCTTCCAGGGCCCGCCGCGCGTGGGCCGGGGCCGAGCGGGACGTGAGCACGAGGGTCGGCGTGTCGCGGGCGGTCCGGGCGAGCACGCTCGCCGGGGAGAGCCGCAGATGCGTGTCGAGCACGACCCGCAGGGGCGAGCGCGCGCCCAGGCCCGGCAGCCGCACGGTCAGCGACGGGTCGTCGGCCCGGGCGGTGCCGATGCCGATCAGGATCGCGTCGGCGTGCGCCCGCCAGAGGTGGACCGCCCCGTCCGCCACCGGCCCGGTGATCCGCAGGCGCTCCGGCCCGGCGGCGGCGCAGAAGCCGTCGCGGGTGCGGGCGAGCTTGAGGTGCAGGGCCGGGCGTCCGCGCGTCACCCGGGTGACGTGGCCGACATGGTCGCGCGCCGCCTCGTCGCGCATCAGCCCGGTCTCGACCGCGACGCCGCTCCGCCGCAGGAGGTCGTGGCCACGCCCCGCCACGCGCTGGTCGGGATCCTCCAGGGCGCTGACCACCCGGGAGATCCCGGCGGCCAGGATGGCGTCGGTGCAGGGCGGCGTGCGGCCGTGATGGGAGCAGGGCTCCAGGGTGACGTAAAGGGTCGCGCCGCGGGCGGCCTCGCCGGCGGCGGCGAGCGCCACGGGCTCCCCGTGCGGGCGCCCGCCCGGCGCCGTGGCCGCCGCCCCGAGGATGCGGCCGGTCCCGGGCTCGACCACGACGGCGCCGACCGACGGGTTCGGCCAGGTGGTGCCGAGCCCGCGCCGGCCCAGCGCCAGGGCGAGGCGCATGAAGTTCGGGTCGCCGCTCATGGGCGCCCGGCGCGGCGCCGCCCCGACGCCTCGGGCTCCGGGCCGCCCTCCGGCTCCGGCGCGGCCGCCGGCACCGGGATGCCGTCGCTCAGCGTGCCGAGCAGCTCCTCGAAGTCCCGGGCCTCGCGGAAGTTCTTGTAGACGGAGGCGAAGCGCACGTAGGCGACGTCGTCGAGGCCCTTGAGCCCCGCCATGACGAGTTCGCCGATCGCCTCGGAGGTCACCTCGGGCTCGCCGGCGCTCTCCAGCTGCCGGGTGATGCCGCTGACCAGCCGCTCGATCCGTTCCGGGTCGACGGCGCGCTTGCGCAGCGCCACGTCGATGGAGCGCTGGAGCTTGTCGCGGTCGAACGGCACGCGCTTGCCCGAGCGCTTGAGCACCACGACCTCGCGGAGCTGCACGCGCTCAAAGGTGGTGAAGCGGCCGGCGCAGTCCGGGCAGACCCGGCGGCGCCGGATCGCGGCGCCGTCCTCGGAGGGCCGCGAGTCCTTCACCTGGGTCTCGGAGCCGCCGCAGTAAGGACACCGCATGGATTTCGCTACTCGGGCATGGAAACGGCCGCGGACCGGTCGGATCCGCGGCCGTTTCCTAATCCACCGCGGGCCGGCCCGGAAGACCGGCCCCGCTCAGACGGCCCTCTCGCCTCAGCCGTAGATCGGGAACCGGTCCGTCAGCGCGTGGACGCGGGTCTTGACGTCGGCCTCGACCGCGCTGTCGCCCGCCTCACCCTTGGCGGCGAGCCCGTCCAGCACCTCGACGATGAAGCCGCCGATCTGCTTGAACTCGGCGACGCCGAAGCCGCGCGAGGTGCCGGCCGGGGTGCCGAGCCGGATGCCCGACGTGATGGTCGGCTTCTGCGTGTCGAAGGGGACGCCGTTCTTGTTGCAGGTGATGTGCGCCCGCGACAGGGCCGCCTCGGCGGCCTTGCCGGTGAGGCCCTTCCGCTGGAGGTCGACCAGCATCAGGTGGTTGTCGGTGCCGCCCGAGGTGATGTCGTAGCCGCCCGAGATCAGCGTGTCGGCGAGCGCCCGGGCGTTCTCCACCACCTGGCGGGCGTAGATCTTGAACTCGGGCTTCAGCGCCTCGCCGAAGGCCACGGCCTTGCCGGCGATGACGTGCATCAGCGGGCCGCCCTGGATGCCGGGGAAGATCGCCGAGTTGAACTTCTTGGCGAGCGCCTCGTCGTTCGTCAGGATCATGCCGCCGCGCGGGCCGCGGAGCGTCTTGTGGGTCGTCGTGGTGGCGACGTGGGCGTGCGGGAACGGCGACGGGTGGACGCCGGCCGCCACGAGGCCCGCGAAATGGGCCATGTCGACCATGAAGTAGGCGCCGACCGAGTCGGCGATCTCGCGGAACTTGGCGAAGTCCCAGTGGCGCGGGTAGCCCGAGCCGCCGGCGATGATCACCTTCGGCTTGTGCTCCTGCGCGAGCTGGGCGACCTGCTCCATGTCGATCCGCTGGTCCTCGCGGCGCACCGTGTAGGAGACCGGCTTGAACCACTTGCCCGAGACGTTCGGCGGGGCGCCGTGCGTCAGGTGGCCGCCCGCGGCGAGGTCGAGGCCCAGGAACGTGTCGCCGGGCTGCATGAGCGCGAGGAACACGCCCTGGTTGGCCTGCGAGCCGGAATTCGGCTGCACATTGGCGAAGCCGCAATCGAACAGGCGCTTGGCGCGCTCGATGGCGAGATCCTCGGCGATGTCCACGAACTGGCAGCCGCCGTAGTAGCGCCGGCCCGGATAGCCCTCGGCATACTTGTTGGTGAGCACCGAGCCCTGAGCCTCCAGCACGGCGCGGGAGACGATGTTCTCCGAGGCGATCAGCTCGATCTCGTGCTGCTGGCGGCCGAGCTCCTTGGCCACCGCCTCGGCGATCTCGGGGTCGGCTTCCGTCAGCGGGGCGGCGAAGAAGCTGTTGGAGAAGTGCTTGTCGGCGGCGGTACCGGCGCTCATGGTCTGCCTCTGTTCTGGTAGGGGCGATGCCCGGCCTTTCGTCGGCGTGCACGGGCGGGCGTTGAAGGTGGGATTCCTACACGCGCCGAGGGCTCAGGCCAAGCACAGGCATTTTGCTCGCGCGCCAAGAATAATTTGTCGCAGCTGGCCGCGACCACGCCGGAGGCGTGCCGGCATATTTTCCTTCTCGGCCGCGAATCGCTTGACAAAAGGAAAATATTCATGGAATAAAACATGAACGCTTCGAGGGTCAGAGACGCGATGCGGTACTACGAACTCCCGGATGTCCTGGATCGTCACATCGCTGAGCTTCGGCTCGGACTGGCCTTCATCGCTCTGGACTTGCTGGAGATAAGGGCCGGCTTTCGGCAGGACCAGCCGCGCAGCTGCAACGGCCGCTGGTGCGGTGGGAGCGGCTCGGTCGTCGTCGCGCGGAAGGACAAGACGGGAGATCCTCGGGTCGACGGCAAAACCGACGCCATCGTCGATGTTTTGAGCGAGGTCGTCCAGACCTGTGATCCCGGACAGGGTCCCCTGTACGGCATCGAGGTCCACACGAAGTTCGCGGCACGGATGCGGGAACTCGACCTGCCCGGCATCGGGCGACACGGGATCGAGCAGAGTTTCAGCGCCGGTGATCTGGTGCGTTACGGATTGGACGGCAGCGTCCGGACGGACGTGATCCTCCGCGACGGCAGGACCAGCGCTGCCCCGTTTCGAGCGATCTGGGATATCAAGACAGGCAAAGCGCAGTTGTCGCTGGCTCGCGCGCGCGAACTGCGCCGAAATGTCGGCGTGGATCACAGTGTTCCCGTCATAGAGGTCCACTTGAGCCGAGGAAACTCGGTCAAGGGCCGGTCGATGTCCGCGATTCTGTTCGGGGAGGGGTTGGCATGAGCATGGAAGCCTACGCGCTGTGCGCGCGCGAAATGCCCGACGTGGCGGAATGGCAGGCGGCCATCGACGCGATCGGGTTCGATCTGAAACTCGACGCCGCGCGCATACCGCCGGCCACGCAAGGGCATCTGCCCGCGACCTGGCGGCGCCGCGAGGCCGGCTTCGAATGCCAGATCATTCCGCTGTCGGATCTGACAGACACCTATACCGACATCGACTTCGGTGGGCCGTGGACGTGCGTCTATGCCTTCTACTTCGCCACGCTCCCGGCTTGCGCCGGCGCGTGGATGGCTGTCGCGGCCTGCGTGGCCCGGTCGGGCGGTATCGTCTTCAATCCGCAAGAGGGGCATCTGCTCACCGCCGAGAACGCGATCCGCTACGCGCGCGACACGGTGGCGCGCATCGTCAGTCTGGACGTGCAGTTCGACGCCTCGGCGGGCGGCTGAGGCCGGACGGCGTGTCGCGCCGTCAGGCTCGCGGGGCGAGGTTCGTCTCGATCAGGACCGTCTCGGTCTCGAACGCGGCCGCGTGCCACGCCCCTGCCGGGAAGTGGAACACGCTGCCGGCCGAGAACGGCTCGCGGCCCCGCTCGGTCTCCAGGATCCCCGAGCCCGAGAGCACCTGCACGAACTGCTCGTGATCGTGGCTGTGCGCCGGCGCCGAGACGCCGGCCGGGACGACCACGCGCACGAGGCGGGCGCCCGAGCCCGGGATCGTGCGCTTGGCGACGCCGTTCCCGACGAGGCTCTCGGCGCGGTCGTCCCAGGCGGTCAGGTAATCGCTCATCACGGGTCTCCTCGCCGGCAGGGTGCCGCTCCGATCGGTCGGGTCAACGCTCGACCGGACCCCGCCCCCGCGTCAACCGGTCCCGCCGGGCTGGCGGCCGCGCCGGCCCTTGCCGGCCGCGGGGTCGGCTGGCGCCGGATCCGGTCGGGCCGGGTTGGTCGACGGCGCCGGAGGCACGGCGCTCGCGGACGGCGTGCCGGAGGTGGGCCAGAAGGTCTCGAATAGCTCCTGCATCGCCCGGATGTTGTTGCCCTGAACCTCGGCCCCGGTGCGCAGCATCTGCTGGAACATGTCGGAGCCGGCCTCGCCCGCGCTCGCCTGCGGATTGGCGGCCGGCTTGGCGGCTGGCTTCGGCGGAGCCGGCGGCTCGACCGCCGGCATCATCGCCCTGGCCATCTCGGCCCAGGCCGGGCCGAACGGGAACGGCACGGGCGGCGGCGGCGCGCTCGGCCGCGCCGGCTCGGCCTGCGGCTGGTTCAGCATGACGTGGACGATGCTCGCCACCACGGCGCCCGCCATCATCGGCAGCATCTGGCGCAGGACCTGCGCGCCGACGCCGCTCGTTGCCGAGGCCTGCCGCAGCACCGCCTGCATCAGCTGCGCCGAGCCGAACATCTGGCCGAGGGCCTCGAACCCCTGCGCCGGCGCCGGCTTGGCGGCCTCCAGACCGAACATCCGCGCGAAGCCGGTCGGGTCCAGACCGACGCTGCGCTGGAGGCCGAGCGTCAGGGCCGGCATCAGCGCCTCGAAGGCGCGGGCCGTCTGCTCGGTCGTCAGGCCGAACGGCTGGCCCATGGCCTGAAGCCCGGCCTCGCCCTGGGCCTGGAACATCTCGAGCGGGTTGAACATGACGCCTCGATCCTGTCCCGGCCGGGACCGCCCGGGACAGGGCATCGTGACCCTTTGCGCGGGGAAATACCAGTTCCCACCCGCGGAACTTGTGCCTCCGCGCCGCCGTCTCAGCTCAGCGGCTCGGGATGGGCGTGCCCCGGCGGCAGCGGCGCCGCCCGCTGGGGCGCCTCCGCGGCGATGTCGGGCCCCGGCCGACGCGGGCCCACACCCTCGAGCCGGTCGACCGTGCGGCGGGCCAGCAGGATGCCGAGCGCCCCGAACACCAGGGAGCCGATCCCCATCCCGGCCACCACCCCGCGGGGGCCGTAGAGTGCCGCGCCGAGCATGGCCGGCGGGATCGTCCCGAGCGTCGCCCGGCCCCAGTTCAGCAGCGTCGAGCGCAGCGGGAAGCCGAGATTGTTGAAGGCGGCGTTGCCGAGGAACAGGAGCCCGTTGAAGAACCAGATCGCGCCGCCGACGAGGCAGAAGAAGCCGAACAGCTCGGCCGCGACCCCCTGCAGGCCGAACAGGCCGGCGAGCCACCCCCGGGCCAGAGCGAGGAGGAGCCAGACCGCGGCGCAGTAGGCCAGCGTCACCCGGATCGCCGCGCCGAGCACGCCGCGCATCCGGTCGAACAGGCCGGCGCCCCAGTTCTGCGCCAGGATCGGGCCGATCGCCCCCGACAGCGCGAACAGGCCGCCGAAGGCCACCGGCGTCAGCCGGTCGATCACCGACGCGGCCGCGACCGCGTCCGCTCCATAGCCGGCAAACAGGCGTGCCAGGAAGGCGCTCGCCACCGAGGGGGCGAGGTTCGTGAGCACGGCCGGGCCCGCGACACCCGCCAGGGAGGCCGCGTCGGCCGGCAGATCGGACAGGCGCGGCTGGCCGAGGAGACCGTGCCGGGCGACGCCGCGGACGCCCACCGCCACGAAGGTCGCACGCGCCGCGCAGACCGTGATCGCCGCGCCCGTGACGCCGAGGCCGGCCCCGAAGATCAGCAGCGGATCGAGGAGCGCGGTGATCACGGCGCCGGCCAGGGTGACCGACATCGCCTGCCGCGCCTCGCCGACCGCGCGCAGCAGCCCGGTGAACAGCATGCCGGCGGCGAGCAGAAGGTTCGATGGCAGGGTGATGTAGAGGAACAGGACGGCCACCCGCAGCGCCTCCCCCTGCGCGCCGATCAGGGCCAGGAGCGGGCCGGCCAGCAGCGCGATCAGCCCCGCGATGAGGGCGGCCACGAGGCTGCCGAGGACCAGCGCCGAGGTCGCGAGGCGCCGCGCCGCCGCGCGGTCGCGCGCGCCGACGGCCTTCCCGACCAGGGCGCCGGCGGCGATCATCAGGCCGATATTCACCGCCGTGGCGAAGAACTGGACGATGCCGGCGAAGCCGACCGCCGCCGTGAGGTTCGGGTCGCCCAGCGTCGAGACGTAGAGCAGCGACAGGAGATCGACGACGAAGATCGCCATCAGGCCCACCGAGCCGGTGGCCGCCATCACCACGACGTGGCGGAGGATCGAGCCGGTGACGAAGCGGCCCGCCTCCGCCGGGGGCGGCCCGTCGGACATGTCAGACATCCCGCCCGTCACGCATCCCGGGCGCTGCCTTCCACCTCGAGCTCGGCCTCCGGATCGGGATCCTCGGCGGCTTCCGTCTCCTGCGGGGCCAGGGCGGGCTTCTCCAAGAGCCGCTCGGCGGCCTCGCGCCGGTCGCTGCCCACGAGGTCGCGGGTCTCGGTGCTGAGCGCCCGGGCCGGCCGGACCGGGGCGGTCAGCGGCTCGGGCTTCAGCCCGGCCGCGGCGCCGCGCATCCAGCTGGACCCGTCCGGCAGGGCGCCCGCCTGCTGCAGGACCAGCCGCGCGATGTCGCGCTTGCGCACGTCGTCGGTCCGGGCCGTGGCGGCCTCCGGCGACAGGCCGAGCCCCTCCAGGGCCGCCCGCCCGAAGGCGAGGGCGGATTCGGCGGTCTCGCGGATCTGGTAGTCGACGTCCCGGTTCATCAGCTCCACCGCGTGCAGGCGGTCGTAGGCCCGCACGAAGGTCCGCACGCTCGAGAATTCCTCGTGGACGATGTCGACGATCTTGAGGGCGCCCTCCCGGTCGTCGACGCAGATGCAGACCAGCTCGACCCGCCCGATCCCGGCGGCGCGGAGCACGTCGAGGCGCGTGCCGTCGCCGTAGTAGATGCGGAAGCCGAAGCGCGAGGCCGCGCGCAGCTGCTCCACGTCCTTGTCGATCACCGTGACCGGGATGCCCTCGGCCATCAGCACGTGCGTCAGCACCTGCCCGAACCGGCCGAAGCCGATCACCAGCACCCGCGCGTCGCCGCTCTCGGACAGCTCGGTGGACGGCTCCTCCAGCGCGAAGGTGCTGCGCGCGTTGCGCCGCTCGATCAGCTTGTCGAGACCCTTGGCGGCGATGGGGCCGATCAGCATGGTCAGCGCGGCGAGCGCCACCGCGAAGCGCGTCGCCGTGACGCCGGTGAGGCCGAGATCCTGGGCCTGCGGCAGCAGCACGAAGGCGAACTCGCCCGCGGGCGCCAGGACCGCGGCCCCCCGCAGGGCCCCGAGGGTGTCCGAGCCGAACAGCCGGAACAGGCCGGCCACGATGGCGACCTTGACCAGGATCGCCGCCAGGGTCGCGCCGAACAGGGCCGGCCAGACCTCGCGCACGAGCGCGCCGTCGATCGACATGCCGACGCTCATGAAGAACAGGCCGAGTAGCATGCCGCGGAACGGCTCGATGTCGGCCTCCAGCTGGTGGCGGAAGTTCGACTCGGCGAGCAGGATGCCGGCGAGGAACGCGCCCATCGCCATCGACAGGCCGACCTGCTCCATGAGCAGCGCGGTGCCGAGCACCACCAGGAGCGCCGCGGCGGTCATCACCTCCCGGGCGCCGCTCGCCGCGAGCAGCCGGAAGAACGGGTTCAGGCCGTAGCGGCCGACCAGCACCACCGCGAGGATCGCCGCGAGCGCCTTGCCGGTGGAGACCGCGGCCTCCCCGAGCCAGGAGACGTCGGTCGCCTCGCCGGCCGAGGCCAGCAGCGGCATCAGCGCCAGGATGCCGACCACCGACAGGTCCTGGAACAGCAGGACCGCGAAGGCGCGCGCGCCGTAGGCGCTGCCGAGATCGCCCCGCTCCTCCAGGAGCTGCAGGGCCACCGCGGTGGCCGAGAGGGCGAGCGCGAGGCCGATCACCGCGGCGGCGCCGAAGCTGAGGCCCGCCACGAGGCCGGCGCCGCCGAGCACGAGCGCGCAGACGACGAGCTGCGCGGCGCCGAGGCCGAAGATGTCGCGGCGCATCGAGACGAGCTGCGACAGGTGCAGCTCCAGCCCGACGATGAAGAGCAGGAGCACCACGCCGATCTCGGCGACGCTCGCGGCCGTGTCGGGCTCGGCGATCAGCGACAGGCCGGAGGGCCCGATCAGCACGCCGGCCACGAGGTAGCCGAGCACGGCGCTCTGCCCGATCAGCCGGAAGATCGGCACGCCGATCACGGCCGCCGTGAGGAAGGTCAGGACCGGCGGCAGGAAGCTCGCATGTTCGACGGGGCTCGCCATGGTGATCGTCCCGGCGGTTCTGCTGGATCGGCGCAGGTGGAGCCCCCGCTTAGCGCGCACGGGGCCGGGATGCGAGCCGTAAGCGGGTGCCGTTCGGCACCGACGGGCCCGCGCGGGGCGGTTCGGCCGCGGCTCGGCCCGAGAGGCGCGCTCAGCCCAGAGACGCGCTCAGCCCAGAGACGCGCTCAGCCCAGAGACGCGCTCAGCCCAAGAGGCGGGGGCGCGCCCGGTGCGATCCGTCGATGAACTCGAAGCCGCCGGCGGCGCTCAGCATGTGCAGGCGCGTGCCCGGCCAGGCCGCGCCCGGGTACAGGCGCGTCTCGACCCGCTGCGCGTAGGCCTCCTCGTCGAGGCGCAGGATCCGGGCGAGGCCGAGCGCCGCGCCGTAGCCCTGGCGGCAATCCTGGACGGGCCGGATCAGGCCGCCGTCGCGCGCCACGATCGGCCCCGCGGCCCGGGCGGAGCCGATATCGATCAGCACCGGGTTGTGCCGGTGCGGGGTCCAGGGCCCGCGGAAATGCGGCGCGTGCCAGAGATGGAGCGTGTCGGAGTAGCTGCCGCCGCCGGCCCGGACCGTGGCGAACATCCACCAGCGGCCGCCGTGCTGCAGCAGGGTCGCGTCCCCGGCCACGACCCCGTCGAGGAGAACCGCCTCGTGGACCCACCCGCGCGGGAAGTCGGTGGCCCGGTAGAGGTCGATCGTCCCGGAGGCGTGGGATTCCGGGATCATCCAGACCTGCCCGTCCGCCTCGAACACGAACGGGTAGGAGAGGTGGGTCTCGAGCTCGAGCACCGGCTCCGGGCGGCCGCGGGGGCCGTTCGCCCCGAAATCCACCGCGGCGATCACGCCCTTGCCGCGGCGGTAGTCGAATTCCTCCACGAACAGGGTCACGGCGCCGTCCCGGGCGATCGCGAAGGGGTCGGCGTAGAAGCGGCGCCCGTCGTCGGGAAGGACCTGCCAGCCGCCCTCGGGATGCCGGCGCAGGTCGATCAGGTCGGGGCCGACGATCCTCCGCCAGCCCACCCGCCAGTGCGGGCCGTGGAAGCAGAGGGCGTAGAGCCGGCGGGCGATCTGCCGGGCGAGCCCCCCGGCGGCCCGGCGGCGGGCGCCCAGGCCACCGAGGTCGTAGGCGGCCGCCGGCCGCAGGGGTGCTCCGGCTCCGTCGGGGAGCGCCGTCGAGGCGGCGCCGTCGAGGGCGGCGAGGATCAGCGTGATGGTCCGCGCGAGGTAACCCTCGAAGGCCGTGAGCATCACCGTGTGCGATTCCGTGCCGAGGCGGCCGATCGCCACCGGCGCACCGTCCGGACCGCGCAGGGCCGCCACCGGCGCCCCGTGGGCGAACAGGGCGGCGAGGAGGCCGGCCTCGCCCGGCATCCCGTCGTAATCGAGCCGCCAGGCCGGCGCCGGGCCCGGATCCGCGGGGCTGTCCGAGAGGTCGAGGACGAGGTCGGCGGCGCTCCCGCCGGGCTCCGCGCCGTCGGGGCTCGCCTCGTAGGGGGCGAGGGCCACCGGCTCCGCCGCGGTCGCCAGGCCCGGCCGCGGCAGGCCGTGGATGGCGGCCTCCAGGCGGAACAGGAGCTCCGCGTTCGGCGGCAGGCCCTCCGCGTGCTCGACCCAGGCGACGCGGATCCGATGGTCGGGCCGCTGCCCGAGCTGGTCGAGGAGCCGGATGTGCCAGCCGCGCAGGGACCGGCGGTCGAGCCGCACGACGATGGTCCGGGTGCGGGCGCGCGTCCCGGAGGGCGACGGCTCCGTCCGGGCGGGAGCCCGGCTACCGGTCGCCGACGGCCGGTCCGTGCCTCCGATCACCCGCTCCATCAGCCGGTCGGCCCCGCGCCCCGCGTGCCGGATTTCGTATCGACGCTCACGGCGGCCAGACCCAAGATGCGCCCGGCCTCGACCCTCGATACGGTCGAGCCAGGCTCGAATGCTGTTACGCCGCGCCACGATCAAGCACGGCCGCGTGGCTGTCTACCGGTTCAAGCTTAACGTGCGGGACGATTTCTGGACGATGAACCGGAAAAATCGAAACGCCGTCCTTCAAATAAACGCGTGTTGGCGGGTCGTGATACAATGTCTCGAGGCGGTGGCGGTTCGCCGAGGGGAACTTCACCTCCAGCTGGACCGTTCGCCAGTCAAGGACGTGGTGCGGAGACAGGACATGACGCGCAAGACGCTGACGATGCCCCTCGCGGCGATGCTCCTCGCCGCCATTCCGGGAACGGCCTTCGCCTGGGGCGGTGGCGGCGGTGGCGGCGGCGACAGCGGGAGCGGCCTCTCCCCCTACGCGGCGCTGAGCGGCAACGACCGCTCGGCCGGGGTCAACAACGGCAATTATCGCGACCCGGCCCTCGACCCCTACATCCGGACCTACGATCCGGAGGCTGCGGCCCGCTACGCGGCGCCGCCGGCCGCGCAGCCGCGCCTGCGCGTGCGGCCGTATTACGGGTACCCCTACTGAGGCGATCTGCCTGAGGCGATCCGCGGAGGCCGTCGCGCGACGGCCTCGTCGTTCAGGAGCGTCCGAGGCCGCTCGCGGCCCGGACGCGCTTGAGCGTCCACGGTCCGCCCGAGAGCTTGCAGCCGGTGCCGCGGACGAAGCGGCTGCGGGTCGGCGCGATCACCGATGCCAGGAAGTTGCGGCAGATCAGCTCGTCCGAGACGTACGGGAGCCCGGTCGGATTGACCGACCCGTGAAGCCCGGTCTCCGGGTTGTCCCACTTGACCGGCCGCCCGTTGCCCTGCGGATCCAGGGCGACGCTCAGGGCGGCCCGCGCCCGGCGCCAATCCTCCTCGGCGAGGTCGTCCCCGAAGCTCACGGGCCGCTTCTCGATGCTGCCGGTGACGGTCGGCTCCTCGACGACGCGCGGCGGCGCCGCCGGCGGATCGCCCCGGAAGACCAGCAGGGGCTGGCTGCAGCCGCACAGGGCCATCGCCATCGCCATCGACACTACCGACACGGACGCGCAGATGCGCGACCGCCGGCTTGGCCCTTTACACGCGCATCCCCGCATTACACCTGACTCACGACGGGCTATTCGCTCGACCGAACATGCCGATGTCGGTGCCCCCTCAGGCCCTGGACGCGGCTGGCAGGAGTCTTGGCGTGGATCAGTTAAGGACCGATGACCCGAAGAGCGCGGACTTCACGCTGAGCGAGGACCCCGTCGGGCTGTTCGCGGCCTGGATCAAGGAGGCCGAGGCCTCCGAACCCGAGGACGCGAACGCGATGGCGCTCGCCACCGCCGGATCGGACGGGCTGCCGGACGTGCGGATGGTCCTGCTGAAGGGCTTCGACGCCCGAGGCTTCGTCTTCTACACCAACACGCAGTCCACCAAGGGGGAGGAGCTGGCGCAGAACCCCCAGGCGGCCCTGGTGCTGCACTGGAAGAGCCTGCGCCGGCAGGTGCGGGCCCGCGGGCCGATCACGCCGGTCACGGCCGCGGAGGCCGACGCGTATTTCCAGAGCCGCCGCCGCGAGAGCCGGCTCGGGGCGATCGCCAGCCAGCAATCCCGCCCGCTGGCCGACCGCGCCACGCTGATGAACGCGGTGGCGGAGCTGTCCGAGCGGTACGGCGACGGGCCAATCCCCCGGCCGGAGCACTGGACCGGATTCCGGATCGCGCCGGTGAGCGTCGAGTTCTGGCAGAACGGCGACTTCCGCCTGCACGACCGGGTCCGCTTCACCCGGACGGGCGCGGGCTGGAGCCGGGCGCGGCTCTATCCCTGACATCAAGCCGAAACGCAGAGAGCCCCGGCAGGGCCGGGGCTCTCGCGTCGCGTGACGGGTGGCGCTGAGGCTCAGGCCTCCTCGCCGTCCTTCTTCTCGTCCTCGGCGGACTCCTCGGCCTTCTCCTCGGCGGCCTCGGCCGACTGCGCCTCGGCGATGGCGGCCTCCTCGGCCTCCACCTCGGCACCCAGCACGGTCGGCGGCACGATGTTGGCCACCGGGTCGGTCTGCTCGCCGGTGTAGATGCCGGCCGGGATCTTGATGTCGGAGACGTGGATGACGTCGCCGATCGCGCGGCCGGTCAGGTCGACCTCGATCGCGTCCGGGATCTGGTCGGGGGCGACGTCGAGGCTCAGCGTGTGGGCCACGATGTTGAGGGTGCCGCCGAGCTTCTTGATGCCGGGGGCCGCGTCCTCGTTGACGAAGTGCACCGGCACCTCGACCGTGACGGTCTGGCCCGAGACGACGCGCAGGAAGTCGACGTGCAGCGGCACGCCGGTCACCGGGTCGAGCTGGAAGTCGCGCGGGATCGCGCGGACCTTCTTGCCGCCGGCGTTGATCTCGAACAGCGTGGTCTTGAAGCCGCCGGCGTAGATCAGGGTGCGGGTGCGGATGAGGTCGACCGCGATGGATTGCGGCGGCTGGCCACCCCCGTAGATGACGGCGGGAACTTGGCCCTGGCGACGAACGGCCCGGGCGGCCCCCTTGCCGACCCGGTCGCGTGCCACGGCCTCAAGCGTCTTCACAGCGCTCATGGCGTGATCCTTTACGATTGCTGGAGCCGGAAAACGAAAAGGCCGCCCCTGGCGGACGGCCACATCCTTCCCGGCGCGCCCCTGCCTCCAAGGGTGTCTCGGGGGCGCGCCGTGCGCATACACGGGCGGGGGCGGATTGGCAATGCGGCGGCGCCGCCGACCCGCGGCGGCCCGGCCGTCCGGCATCGATCACGGGCCCGCCAGCGCCCGCCGCGCCCGGCGCTTCTGCAGCCACAGGGTCAGGCCGAGCGCGGTCCCGATCACCAGCGCCGAGACGGCCGTGGTGACCGTGCCGAGGGCGTAGATCTCCGGCGTCGTCACCGTCGTGGTCAGGCCCTGCAGCTCCAGCGGCAGGGTGTTGCGGCCGCCGATCGCCTGGCTGGTGCGGGCGAGCTCGTCGAACGACAGGGTGAAGCCGAACAGCGCGACGCCGACGAGCGCGGGCGCGAGGATTGGCACCACCACGTGCCGGAGCGTCTGCGGGCCGCTGGCGCCCAGGTCGCGGGCGGCCTCCTCGTAGGCCGGGTCGAACCGGTTGAACACCGCGAACATGATCAGCAGGCCGAAGGGCAGGGTCCAGGTGAGATGCGCGCCCAGCGCCGAGCTGTAGAGGCCCATCAGCGTGCCGTGATCCTGCAGGAACCCCCAGCCGGTGGCGGCGGCGAGCGCCTTCACGGCGTCGTCGAGGAGCCGGAACTCCAGGCCGATGCCCAGCGAGACCACGATCGAGGGCACGATCAGGCTCGAGACCGCCAGGGCGAAGACGAGGCCGGCCCCGCGAAACCCCTTCCGGAAGGCGAGGCCCGCGTAGAATGCGATTCCCACGGTGAGCGCCATGACCACGAGGCCGAGGGCCAGCGAGCGCCGCAGCGCCGCCCAGATGTCGATCACGCCGACGCCTTCCCACAGCTTGGCGAACCAGTGGGTCGAGACGCCGTTCATCGGGAAGGTCAGGCCGCCGGACGGGCCCTGGAAGCTCAGCGCCAGGATCGTCAGAGTCGGCCCGTAGAGGAACAGGACGTAGAGGGCGAAGACCGCCGCCAGCAGGTAGAAGGCGCGGCCGCGGGGCTGGTCCATCGCTACAATTCCCGCCGGAGGTCGATCATCCGGGTGAGCCCGAGGATCATCAGCAGCACGGCGGCGAGCAGCACCACGGCGTTGGCGGCGGCGGCCGGGAACTGCAGGTAGGACATCTGCACCTGGATCACCTTGCCGACGCTGGCGATCTGCTGGCCGCCCATGACGCCCACGGTGACGAAGTCGCCCATCACCAGGGTCGTCACGAAGATCGTCCCGATGGCGATGCCGGGCTTGGCGAGCGGCAGGATCACGTTCCAGAGGATCTGCGCGCCGGACGCGCCGCCGTCGCGCGCCGCCTCGATCAGCCGCCGGTCGATCCGCGCGAGGCTGTTGAAGATCGGCACGATCATGAACACCGTGTCGAGGTGCACGAAGGCCAGCACCACCGCGAAGTCGGAGTAGAGCAGGCCGTCGATCGGCTGCCGGATCAGCCCGAGGGTGCGGAGCGTGTCGTTGACGAGGCCGTTGCGGCCGAGCAGCGGGATCCACGAGATCATGCGGATCACGTTCGAGGTCCAGAACGGGATCGTGCAGAGCAGGAACAGGCCCATCCGCACCGTGCCGGAGCGGATGTGGAAGGCCAGGAAATACGCGATGGCGAAGCCCAGCGGCAGGGTGATCGTCAGCGTCAGCGCGACGAACTTCGCCGTGGAGAGGTAGGTGCGCACCGTCGTGCAGAGGTCGGCCGACAGGCAGCCGTCGAACACGTCGGCGTAGTTCTGCAGGGTCAGGGCCGGGATGATCTCGTACTCGTTGTACTCCCAGAGGGAGACGATCCCGGTGAGCACCAGCGGCACCACCAAGAAGATCAGGAAGACGAGGGCCAGCGGCGCGGCCTGGAGGTAGGCGAGGGCGCGGCCGCGCGGGCGGGCCGCGACGGTGGGCGCCGCGGTCCGCTCGGCGGACGCGGCGGCGGGCAGGGCGAGATCGGTCATCGGATACGCCCCACGCGTGCCGACGCTTCCCTCCACCTCTGCGGGGTCCGACGTTCATACATCGGCTCCTGCGAGGCGCGCCGCGCCCCCTCTCCCGTGCGGGAGAGGGTTGGG
Source organism: Methylobacterium sp. yr668 (assembly GCF_900116245.1). NCBI lineage: Bacteria > Pseudomonadati > Pseudomonadota > Alphaproteobacteria > Hyphomicrobiales > Methylobacteriaceae > Methylobacterium > Methylobacterium sp. yr668. Next base: position 47,019 of record NZ_FOZY01000015.1, read on the forward strand.
GTGAGGGGGCCGGTCCTTCCGGAGAAGTCGCATCCCTCACCCTGTCCCTCTCCCGCACGGGAGAGGGGACCCGCGTTCCATCCGGCGGCCGCGTCGCTGCGCCAGATGGGCGTCTCCGAGTGCCCTTGGAGAGAGGAGGGCGGGGAGGCGGCGCGCACCGCCCTCACGCCGCGATGAACTCGTTCCACTTGCGCACCATGTAGGTGTTCTCGTCCATCACGGCGTTCCAGCAGGCGACGGCGCCCATCCGCGCGTCGAAGGAGCCGCCGTCGCGGGTGGCGCCGGCCTTCTCGATCAGGGTGCCGTCGGGGCCGAGGATGTCCTTCTCGGCGGGCTTCCCCTCCATCCAGAAGGCCCACTCGTAGGGCTGCATGTTCGCCTGGGCGGTCTCCAGCACGGCCGAGTAGTAGCCCTGCCGGTTGAGGTAGGCCCCGGCCCAGCCGGACAGGAACCAGTTGATGAAGTCGTAGGCCGCGTCGAGCTTCCTGCCGCTCAGGGTCTTGGGGATGCCGAAGCCCGAGGCCCAGGCCCGGTAGCCCTCCTTCAGCGGCTGGTAGGTGCAGGGCACGCCCTGCGCGCGAACCTTGGTGACGGCGGGCGACCACATCGACTGGATCACCGTCTCGCCGGAGGCCATCAGGTTCACGGATTCGTTGAAGTCCTGCCAGAAGGCTCGGAACTGGCCGGCGCGCTTGGCCTCGATCAGCACCTTGATGGTGCGGTCGATCTCGGGCTTCGTCATGTTGCCCTTGTCGCCGTAGGTGTAGTCGCCGGTCGCCTCCACCACCATGGCGGCGTCCATGATGCCGATCGACGGGATGTTGAGGATCGAGGCCTTGCCCTTGAAGGCGGGGTTCAGGAGCTCCTTCCAGCTCGTGACGGGCACCTTGATCAGGTCCGGCCGGATGCCCAGCGTGTCGGCGTTGTAGACGGTCGGGATCAGCGAGATCCACCCGGTCTGTTCGCCGGCAAATTTTTTGGAGTCGATGCCCTCCAGGTAGAAGACCTTCTTGGGCGCCGTGCCCTGGTCGCCGATCTTCTTGCCCGCGACCTCGCCCTTGGTGAAGACCGAAGAAATCTTGTCGGCGAGCTTGATCCGCTTGGCGTCCATGCCCTGCAGGTTGCCGGAGGGCAGGATCTTCTTGAGGCTGAAATACTCGGTGTCGATCAGGTCGAAGGAGTTCGGCTGGGTGACCGCCCGCTTGGTCACCTCGTCGGTCACCACCGGAATGTATTCGAGGGTGATGCCCAGATCCTCTTTCACCTTCTTGGCGATGTCGGCGGACTGGTTCACGGCGGTGCCGAGATAGCGGAGGGTCACGGGCTCGGCGGCGTGCACCGCCGGGAAGCCGGTCACCGGCGTCGCGGCGAGCGCGGCGGCCCCCTTCAGGAGCGTGCGCCGGCTCGGCTTCTGGGGCAGGTCCATGGTGGTCTCCGTTAAGCATCGAGGTGGTGGGCGGCGGCCGCGTCCCAGCCGACCGGGATCGTGTCGCCGAGGCGGAGCGGGCGGCTCGCGAAATCCGCGTCGCTGAGAATCGCCGTGAGGGCGGCGGGGCTCTCGGGCGTCCGCTCCAGCCCGTCGGCGTCGAGGCCGACATGGACGCTGGTGCCCTGGTACTCGACCGCCACCACCCGGGCCGGCAGCGCGCCGGGGCCGGCCTCGGCGCCGAGCCGCATCCGGTCGGCCCGCACGGCGACGAGCCCGTCGGGCAGCCGGATCACGTTGTGGCCGCCGATGAACCGGGCCACGAAGGCGGTGGCCGGGCGCTCGAACACGGTGCGCGGGTCGGCGGCCTGCTCGATCCGCCCGGCATTCATCACGACCACGAGGTCGGAGAGCGCCATCGCCTCCTCCTGGCTGTGGGTGACGTGGATGAAGGTGAGCCCCAGCTCGGTCTGGATCCGCTTCAGCTCGACCCGCATCCGCACCCGCAGGAACGGGTCGAGGGCCGAGAGCGGCTCGTCGAGCAGCAGCACCTTCGGGCCGGTGACGAGGGCGCGGGCGAGGGCCACGCGCTGCTGCTGCCCACCCGAGAGCTGGGCCGGCAGGCGCCCGGCCAGGTGGCTCATCTGCACGAGGTCGAGCATCGCCATCGCCTTGGCGCGGCGCTCCGCCCTGCCGATGCCGCGCATCTTGAGGCTGAAGGCGACGTTGTCGCGCGCGTCGAGATGCGGGAACAGCGCGTAGCTCTGGAACATCATGGCGGTGCCGCGCGCGGCCGGGGCGGCGTCGCCCACCGCCTTCGGGCCGATCACCACGTCGCCCGCGCTGGCGCGCTCGTGGCCGCCGATCATCCGCAGCGTCGTGGTCTTGCCGCAGCCGGAGGGGCCGAGCAGGCAGCAATAGGCGCCGGACGGCACCTTCAGGTCGATGCCGTCGACCGCAATGGCCGCGCCGTAGCGCTTGGTCAGGCCGATCAGCTCGACGTCCATGCGGTTCTCCCCCGGGAGCTGCAGGCAAGCGGCGGGCCAGCGCGGCCGTCAGGCGTCCCGCCGCTCGGCCGGATCGACCGCCCGGTCGAGCACCCGCCCGCGCCCCGGCTCGGACAGGACCCTGCCGTCCTCGGCGATGACCTGCCCGCCCGCGATCGTCATGACCGGCCAGCCGGTGACGTCGAAGCCTTCCCACGGCGTGTAGTCGGAGCCGTGGTGCAGGTTCGCTTGGCGGATCGTCTCGCGCTTGTTCGGATCCCACAGGGTGAGGTCGGCGTCGAAGCCGGGGGCGATCGAGCCTTTGCGCGGGTAGAGCCCGTACAGCCTGGCGTGGTTCGTGGCGGTGAGCGCGACGAACTGATTGAGGCTGATGCGCCCCTTCGAGACGCCCTCCGAGAAGAACACCGGCAGGCGCGTCTCGATGCCGGGGATGCCGTTCGGGATCCAGCGGAAGGAGGTCTTCCCCCGCGGGTTCAGCTTGCCCTGCGGATCGTCGTAGCGGAACGGGCAATGGTCGGACGAGACCACGTCGAAGATCCCGCGCCGGATCCCCGACCACACCGCCTCCTGGCTCTCGACGTCCCGCGTGGGCGGCGAGCAGACGTACTTCGCCCCCGCCATGGGATCCTCCTGGCCGAGCCCCTTCATGTCCTCGGCAGTCAGCGTCAGGTATTGCGGGCAGGTCTCGGCCCGGATCTTCAGGCCCCGCGCCTGCGCCCAGGCGATCTGCTCGGTGGCCTCGCGCCCCGAGACGTGGACGATCACGATCGGCAGGTCGATCAGCTCGGCGTGGCTGATCGCCCGGTGGGCCGCCTCCCGCTCGACGATCTCGGGACGCGACAGGGCGTGGCCGTAGGGCCGGGTCTCGCCCGCCCGCTCCAGTCGCTCGCTGAGGTAGCGGATCGCGTCGTAGCCCTCGGCGTGGACCATGACCCGGGCGCCCTGCCGCCGCGCGACGTGGAACACGTCGAGGAGCTGGCGGTCGTTCAGGACGAGGTCGTCGTAGGTCATGAAGACCTTGAACGAGGTGTAGCCGTCGGCGACCAGGGCCGGCAGCTCCTGGCCGAGCACCGCCTCGGTCGGGTCCGAGATGATCATGTGGATCGCCACGTCGACGTGGCACTGGCCCTCGGCGCTGGCCCGGTAGGCGTCGACGGCGCCGCGCAGCGAGGCGCCCCGGGGCTGGAGCGCGAAGGGCATCACGCAGGTGGTGCCGCCGGCCGCCGCCGCCCGGGTGGCGCTGGCGAAGTCGTCGGCCATGACGATGCCGGGGCCGGAATCCTGGGCGATGTGGACGTGGCTGTCGATGCCGCCCGGCAGGACCAGCAGGCCGGAGGCGTCGATCACCCGGGCGGCGTCGGCGATACCCTCGGCCACCGCGACGACCCGCCCGCCGCGCACGCCGATATCGGCCCGGACCGTGTCGCTCGCCGTGACCACCGTGCCGCCCCGGATGGCAAGGTCGAATTCGGGCATGCCGCTCACTCCTCCGCGCCAGCGGGCGCGCCGGGCCGATGCACGGTCCGCGCCGATTCGGGCTGACCGGTTCGGCACGGCAGGAGGTCACAGGCCGCTGTTCGGGTCCAGCGGGCCGCGAGCGGCACGGCCTGACGCACGCGGTTCCAGCCGAAGCCTTCGGCCGTCGTCGCTCTCCCGTCATCACGAGCGCAGCGACGTGACCCCGGGGCGCGCGACGCCGGAAAGCGGAGCGCTACCCTGGATTGCTTCGCTCCGCTCGCAAGGACGGGTGTCTCGCGGGGTGCCTCGGTCGGACCGGCGCGGACGCTCCGTCCGCGGGTCCGGTACGCAGGCTCGACGGCGCCGCCGCGTGGAACTGCCGCCAGACGCGGCGCATGTGCCGGGTGGAGCCGAAGCCGGCGCGCTCGGCGACCCGCTCCAGGCCGAGGTCGCTCTGCGCGATCAGATCCCGGGCCAGCGCGACGCGGGACCGGTTGACCGCGTCCGTCACGGTCATGCCGGCGTGGAGCCGGAACAGCCGCGCGAGGTTGCGCGGGCTCGCGCCCGCGACCCGGCCGAGCAGCGCCGGCGACCAGTCCCGGGCCGGGTCGGCGGCGATCGCGTCCTGGGCCCGGTGGACCGCCGGGTGCAGATGGCTGCGCCCCTCGAGCCAGGGCGAGAGCTGGGGATCGTCGGGCCCGCGCCGCATGTACACGACGAGCGTCCGCGCGACGGCGACCGCCGTCGCCGGGCCCGCCCACTCCGCTACGAGGTGCAGCATCAGGTCGATGCCGGCCGTGACGCCGGCGCTGCTGAACCGGTCGCGGTCCTGCACGAACAGGCGGTTGTCCAGGACTCGGGCCCCGGGGGCCGCCGCCCTCAGCCGGTCGCAGCTGGCATGGTGGGTGGTGCAGGCGTAGCCGTCGAGGAGCCCGGCCCGCGCCGCGAGCAGCGCGCCCTCGCAGACGGTCGCCACGATGTGGCCCGGCCGGACCGCGCCGCGCAGCCACGCGACGATCTCGGCCTCCGCGTCGGCGTCGGCCGCTCCGGCCGGCCCGTCGCCGAGCACCTGCGTGGCGGAGCCCGGCAGGAGCACGACCGTCCCGTCGGCCACTGTCTCCGGCAACGGTCCGGCCCCGCCCAGGTCGAGCCCGATCGAGCAGCGGGTGAGCGCCCGCGGCCCCGCGTACGCCACCGCGAAGCCGACCCGGTCCTGGACGGTGCCGGCGATCCGCAGGACCTCCAGCGGGCCGGCGAGGTCGAGCAGCAGCGCGCGCGGCGGCAGGACCACGAGGACCGGGATGTGCCGCGCCGCCCCGCTCACGCGGCGACCGGCAGGTCCGGGCCGGCCAGCGCCTGGTCCACGGTGGCGATCCGGGCGAACCGGTCGGTCAGCACCAGCTCGGTGCGGGCCTTGATCTCGTCCGCGCCGAAGCGGCGGCCGTCCGGGTGGGTCATGGCGAAGGTCAGGGTGGCCTCGGTCACGTAGTCGACCTGCCAGCCGCTGTCGGAGGCGTGGCGGGCCGTGGTCTCGCAGCACTGCTCGGTCCGGATGCCCGACACGATCAGCCGGCGGATGCCGTGCTGCGTCAGCCAGCCCGACAGGCCGCTATCGACCAGGGCGCTGTGCCGGCGCTTGTGGAAGGTGGCCGTCGGCGCGATCACGACCGGCGCGAGGGTACGGACGTGGCCGGAGGCAATGGCGAACGGGCCGCTCTCGGCCACGTGGAACACCTGCAGGACCGGGATCCGCCGCGCGGCGGCGCCGTCGATGAGCGCCTGCAGGCGCGCGGTGAAGGGCGGGACATCGGCGTCGTTCCAGAAGGGCCTGTGCCGGAAGGATTCCTGGACATCGATGACCAGCAGCGCAACATCGGACATTTCGTGTCTCCCGTTCGGTGAAGCGAGCCGCAGCATTCACCGGCGGGACCCGGCGGGAAAGAAACCGCACCGCCAACGAGCGGACATATCCGGCCATTCTCGGGCGAACAGGAGCCGCGCGTGAGCGACCATCCCAAGACGATCTTCGTGCTCACCGGGGCCGGCGTCTCGGCCGAGAGCGGGCTCGGCACGTTCCGCGACCGCGGCGGGATCTGGGCGCGGTTCGACCCGATGAAGCTCGCCACACCGGAGGCCTACGCGGCCGATCCCGACACGGTGCTCGACTTCTACGACCATCGCCGCCGCGGCGTGGTCGCGGCCGAGCCGAACGCAGCGCACTTCGCTCTGGCGCGGGCCGAGGCGCGGATCGCCGACCGGGGCGGGCGGCTGTTCCTGTGCACCCAGAACGTCGACGACCTGCACGAGCGGGCCGGCTCGCGGGCGGTCACCCACATGCACGGCGAGCTGCTCAAGGCGCGCTGCTGCGCCTGCGGCGCGGTCACCCCGTGGCGCGCCGATCTGAGCCAGGCGGACAGCTGCCCCACCTGCAGCACTCCGGGCCGGATGCGGCCGGACGTGGTCTGGTTCGGCGAGATGCCGATGCACCGCGACGCGATCGAGGCGGCGCTCTCCGAGGCCGACCTGTTCGTGGCCGTGGGCACGTCGGGGGCGGTCTACCCGGCGGCCGGCTACGTGCGGCAGGCCCAGGCCCTCGGCATCCCGACCTGCGAGGTCAACCTGGAGCCGTCCGACAACGCCGACGCCTTTGACGCGACCCGCTACGGGCCGGCGAGCGTCGCGCTGCCGCGCTACCTCGACGAGCTCGGCCTCTAGCGGGGCGACCGGCCGACGGCGGGGATTCGGGGCCGGCCGCAGACGGGGCCCACCACGCCGCGTTCGCCGTCGGGCTCGCCAACCTGTTGTGCGAACGGGGTTTCTCGGCCCGTGATCTGCCGGACCGGGCCAGGATCAAAATCTTAAATGACGCGAATCACATCGGCGCGAGCTGTCAAGAACTGGTCGGGCAGTTGCCCACGGGTTACAACAGTCAAGCTCGGGATCGGCGTCGCGGCCTACCCGAGCGTTCGTTGAAGCCACAAGGGGAAGCAACTACCCATGCAGCACTTCACCGTAACCGACCGCGAGCGTGACACCGTCCTGGCGGCACTGCGCTATTACCAGTTCTACCGGATGCAGGGTCATCCGTTCGACCCCCGTCAAGATCACCTGATCGACACCATCGCCGGCCGGGCCGGCGAGGCGCTGGACCTCGCCGAGATCGACGATCTCTGCGCCGGCCTGAACGGCAACCCGCACGCCCTCGCCGCCGCGGCGGCCTGAGGCAGCTTCCGGGGCGGCCGAGGCCGCCCTCGACGACCCGCGGCCGGCCCAGGGACGGGGCCGGAGGACGGGCAACCTCCGAGATGAGCGGGCCACCGCCGCCGGAGCGAACCTTCCTCACCGGGGCCGGGCTTCGCGCCCGAACCACACCCTGCCGACGCGCATCCGGGCCTGCCCCGCGGCGCGTCGGTCCGACGGGTGGGTCCGCGCGGCGGGCCCCCCGAAAGGCCGGTTTCGCGCGACGCCGAAACGTGGCCTAACGGATGCGCGACGGCCGCAGGGCCGCGCCTTCCGGGAGCGCCGAGGCCGATGATGCGGACGGGTTCGCGACGGATCCGCCGCGGCGTCCTGCGGGGCGCCGTCCTGCTGCTCCTCGGGCTCGCGCCCGCCACACCCGAGCCCGTTCAGGCCGCGCCCGAGAGCGTCGCCACCGCGCTGGTCGTCTCCGTGGACGTGTCGCAATCCGTCGACGAGGCGCGCTTCCGGCTGCAGATGGAGGGCATCGCCGAGGCCCTGGAGGATCCGTCGGTCCTCGGCGCGATCACCGGCAATCCGGGCGGGATCCTGTTCGCGATGGTGACCTGGGCCGACCGGGCGACCCTCGCGGTCGGCTGGCGGCGGATCGCCGGCCGGGCCGATGCCGCGGCGGCCGCGGCCCTGGTGCGGGCGACGCCGCGGCAGGCGGGCGAGTTCACCTGCCTCGGCCAGATGTTCCGCACCGTGACCGCCGCCGTGCTCCCGGCGCTCCCGGTCCCGGCCGAGCGCGTGGTGGTCGACGTCTCCGGCGACGGGATCGACAACTGCACCGACGCCGACAGCCTCGCGGAGGCGCACCGGTCGCTGCTCGACACCGGCGCGACGGTCAACGGCCTGCCGATCCTGGTGCCGGGCGAGAACGACGTGGTCGGGGCCGGGGCCTACCGGGCGCCCGGCTACGGCCTGCTCCCGACGCCGCTGCCGCAGGCGCGCACGGGCCTGGAGCAGTGGTACCGCGCCCACGTCATCGGAGGCCCGGGCGCCTTCCTGCTGGCGGCCGCCGGCTACGGCGACTTCTCGCGGGCGCTGCGGCGGAAATTCGTGATCGAGATCAGCGCGCTGGGGCGGTGACGGGGCTCTCCCCGGACGTACGTCACGCGGATCGAATTTTGCGCTCGCGGCCGGCCCCGAGCCAACCGTGACGGGCCGGCGCGGACCTGACGGAGGCTGGGGTATTACGCGCTCCGTCATCATGAGCGAAGCGACTCAGGGCAGCGCGACCTCGGAAGGCTTGGCGTGACCCTGGTTGCTTCGCTCCGCTCGCAAAGACGGTGGGACAGAAGCGGATAACCGGAAAGCGTATCAGCCCCTCAGGGTGCCTTCTTCAGCTGCTGCTCGGCGCGGGTGAGCGCCGCCTCGCACGCCTGCGCGTCGCCCTTCTGATCCGCCGTGCGCGCCTCTTCCAGGGCGACCTTCGCCTGCTGGGCGGCGTCCGCGCCCTGGCCGGCCTGGGCCGACTTCTCCGGCGGCGCCTGCGGCGACTCGTTCGCCCGTTGGCCCTCCGTCCCGGTGACACCCTCGCCGCCGCGCTTGGCGGCGTTACCCTGGCCGCTGGTCGAGGCGGAGATCGACTGGGTCAGCTCGGACTGGACCCGCTTGGAGATGCCCTCGATCCGGTCACCGCAGGGCGAGGCGAGGGCGGGGGCCGCCGTCAGGATCAGGGTCAGGCAGGCCGTCAGGGCGGGACGCATCATCGGGTCGAGTACTTTCCAAGAGAATGGGGCCGCGGGTTTCCCCACGGCCCCAACGCCTCGCGACGGGTGACGGTTCAGGCGCTCAGCTGATCGCGGATCGGCAATTGCCGGACCCGCCGGCCGGTGGCCGCGAAGATCGCGTTGGCGATGGCCGGCGCAACCGGCGGCACGCCGGGCTCGCCGACGCCGCCGAGCGGACCGTCCCAGCGGCCGGTCGGCACCAAGTGCACGCGGACCGCCTTCGGGGCGGCGTCGATCCGGAGGACCTCGTAGCCGTCGAAGTTGTTCTGGACCGCCCGGCCCTGCTTGAAGGTGATCTCGGAGGTGAGGGCGAGCCCCATCCCCATGACCACGGCGCCCTCCATCTGCGAGCGGATGCGCTCCGGGTTCACCTGCGGGCCGCAATCGACCGCGATGTCGATCGCCTTCACCTGGACCTGGCCCTTGTCGTCGACCTCCACCTCGGCCGCCACCGCCGTGTAGGTGACGAAGCTGTAGTGGCCGGCGATGCCGAGGCCGGTGCCCTTCGGCATCTGGCGACCCCAGCCCGCGCCCTTGGCGGCCGCCTCGATCACGCCGCGCAGGCGGCCGGTCTCGATCGGGTAGCGCTTCGGGTCCTCGCCGTAGTTCCAGACGTCGCCGATCTCGGTCGGGCTGATCTTGCGATCCGGTCCGATGAGCGCGAGCAGGTACTCCTTCGGCTCGCGGCCGGCGGCGTGCGCCAACTCCGACACGAAGGACTGGATCGCGAAGGCGTGCGGGATGTTCGACACCGAGCGGAACCAGCCGATGCGGGCATGCGCGGCGGCCTCGGGGTTCTCCAGCCGCATGTTCGGGATGTCGAGCGGCGTGTTGACCAACCCCATCCCGAGCTCGAACGGCAGCTCGTGCTTCGGGTCGGGCGCGAAGATCGAGCCGATCGTCGGCGCCACCGAGCGGTGCAGCCACGCCACCGGCATGCCCTTGTCGTCGAGGCCGGCCTCCAGCCGCTCCACCGAGATCGTGTGGTAGAAGCCGTGGTGGAGGTCGTCCTCACGGGTCCAGGCGAGCTTCACCGGCGCGCCGTCGACGGCCTGCGAGCAGAGCGCCGCCTCGACCACGTAATCGGGCTTCGACTTGCGCCCGAACCCGCCGCCGAGCAGCGTGACGTTCACCTTGACCTTGTCGTCGGGCAGCTTGAGCGCCTTCATCAGGCGGTCGTTGGCGGCCTGCGGACCCTGGACGCAGGCCCAGGCCTCGCAGAACCCATCCTTCACCCGGGCTACCGCCGCCGGGGGCTCCATGGGGGCCTGGGCGAGGTGCGGCACGAAGTACTCGGCCTGGACCTTGGTCTTGGCCTTGGCCATGGCGCCGTCGACGTCGCCCTGCGTGCGCACGACCTTGCCGGGCTTGCGCGCGGCGGCCTCCAGCTCCTTGCGGAACGCGTCGGTATCGTAGCCGGCGTTCGGGCCGTCGTCCCAGGTGATCTTGAGCGCGTCCCGGGCCTTCAGGGCTGCCCAGGTGTTCTTGGCCACCACGGCGACGCCGCCGAGCGGCATGAACTCCGAGGGGATCGGGGTGGCGTCGATCTTGAAGATCTTCACGACGCCCGGGACCTTCTTGGCCTCGCTGTCGTCGAAGGACTTCACCGTGCCGCCGTAGACGGCCGGGCGCGCGACGACCGCGTACAGCATCCCGTCGAGCTTGGTGTCGAGGCCGTAGACCGCCTTGCCGGTGGTGATGTCGAAATTGTCGATCAGACCGATCTTGCCGGTGCCAATGTAGCGGAAGTCCTTGGGATCCTTCAGCTTGACGTCGGTGGGCACCGGCAGCTCGGCGGCGGCCTTGGCGACCGCGCCGTAGCCGAGGGTGCGGCCCGACTTGGCGTGGGTCAGCGTGTGGTTGACGGCCGTCACCTCGGAGGCCGGCACGCCCCACTGCTTGGCCGCCGCCTGGATCAGCATCAGCCGCGCGGCGGCGCCGGCGTGGCGGAAGTGCTGGAAGAAGTGGCGGGTCGAGCGCGAACCATCCGTGTCCTGGTTGCCGAAGCGGGTCTCGTCGCCCCAGGCCTGGACGACCTTCACCTTCGCCCAGTCGGCCTCCAGCTCGTCGGCGACCGTGAAGGCCACAGAGGTGCGGATGCCCTGGCCCATGTCGGAGCGGTGATTGGTCACCGTGACGGTGCCGTCCGGCGCGATGGCGACGAAGACCTTCGGGTCGTCGCGCCAGCCGTGCGGCATGCCGTCGGCGCCGAACTTCTGCTCCTTCTGCTCCTTGGTCTGGGTCTCGTCGGCCCGGGCCGGGCGCAGCGAGAGGGCCAGAACCAGGGCGCCGGCGCCGCCGAGGATGCCGCGGCGGCTGACGTTGTCGAGGGCCGGCGTGGTGCCGGCGGCGCGCTCAGCGGTGAGCTTGGCGTCGTGAATCACAGGCGCTCTCCCTTGCTGGCGGGAGCCGTCTGGCCGGCGGCCTGATGGATCGCGGCGCGGATGCGCGGGTAGGTGCCGCAGCGGCAGATGTTGCCGCTCATCGTGGTGTCGATGTCGTCGTCGGTGGGCTTCGGCGTGTCCTTGAGGAGGGCGGCCGCCTGCATGATCTGGCCGCACTGGCAGAAGCCGCACTGGGCGACGTTCTGGTCGCGCCACGCCACCTGCACGGGATGGTTGCCGTCCGGCGACAGACCCTCAATGGTCACGACCTCCTGGCCGGCGGCCGCCGAGACCGGCGTGATGCAGGCGCGGGTCGCCGCGCCGCCGAGATGGATGGTGCAGGCCCCGCAGAGCGACACGCCGCAGCCGAACTTGGTGCCGGTGAGCCCGAGCTCGTCCCGCAGGTACCACAGCAGCGGCATGTCGGGGTCGCCGTCGAAGCTGCGCGCAGCCCCGTTCACGGTGAGTTTGATCATCGTTGCGTCCTGTCTGGCGGCGCCGGAGCGGCGATCAGTCGGGTCCGAGCCGGGCCGGGGGCCTCGGCCGGCTTAGCCGGCTCACGTTCCCCGGTGCGGACAGGCCGCGGGGCGAACGCTCAAGCTCAGAATAATAAATATTCTAAGGCACGTGGCGGGGTGGGCGCAACGCGGGGACGCGGCCGGTCATCCCCGAGCCTCTGCGCCCGGGGCATGCCGCGTGCGGCGGCGCACATGGGTGACCATCGACACGGGGACGCGGGCGGGTCGATTCGGTCAGGCGGTCCGGTTCGCCGCGCGCCGTGGCCGCGGGCGGAGCGACGCACATCGCTCCGCTTGGCGCCCCAGCGCTGCACCTCGGGTTGGGACGCTTCGCTGCGCGCGATGACAGGCGCCCGCTGTCGAGCTCCGTCGGGCCGGCAGCTCAGCCCTCGAAAGTCGTGTCGGCGCCGACCAGAAGATCGCGGCCGTTCTTCGGGATAGGGAAGCCGTACCCGTCACCGGGCTTCTCCCATATCAGGACGCCGGCCTTATTGGCCGCGCTGACGTACAGATCGAGACCGATCTTCTGCATCGCCAGATGGAGCGCCTGCAGCGCGTCCGCGCCGGCTCCGAAACTTGTCTCGCGGCTGCTCGGGCCAACCGATCGTGTAGCGACAGATCCAGTTCCCGTCCGCGTATTCCGGCGCGCGGAGCCGGACCGGGACAGGGACATCGCCGTCCGGAGCCCGGATCATCAGGACGCGCGCGCCGATGACCATGGCGGCGCGGCCCTCAGACCGTCACCTGCGTCCCGACCTCCACCACGCGCCCGGTCGGGATCTGGAAGAAGTCCGTGGCGTCGTTGGCGTTCTTGGCGAGGGTGATGAAGATCCGATCCTGCCAGAGCGGCATGCCCGAATGCGCCGCCGGCCGGATCGAGCGGCGCGACAGGAAGAACGACGTCGCCATGATGTCGAACTTGAAGCCCTGGCGGCGCAGCAGCACCAGCGTCTTCGGGATGTTCGGCGTCTCCATGTAGCCGAACTTCATCACGACCTTGTAGAAATGCGGGCCCACCGGCTCGATCCGCACCTTGTCGGCCTCGTTCGAGCGCGGCGTGTCCACCGTCTCGACGGTGAGGATCACGTTCTTCTCGTGCAGCACCTTGTTGTGCTTGAGGTTGTGCAGGAGCGCCGCCGGGGCGATCTCGGGATCGCTCGTCAGGAACACCGCAGTGCCGCGCACGTGGTGGGGCGGGCTCTTCTCCAGCATGCCGACCAGCTCGACCAGCGGCACGTCGGTCTTGCGGGTCTTGTTGAACAGGATCGTTACCCCGCGCACCCAGGTCCACATCAGGATGATGAGGCCGCCCGCGAGCAGCAGGGGTACGTAGCCGCCCTCCACGACCTTGATCAGGTTGGAGAGCAGGAACAGGAACTCGAGGACGATGAAGGGCAGCATCACGGCCGCGGCCGCCACGGGCGACCACTTCCACATGCGCCACATCACCAGGAAGGTCAGCGAGGCGGTGAGCAGCATCGTGCCGGTCACCGCGATGCCGTAGGCCGAGGCCAGCGACGACGAGGTCTTGAACAGCACGGCGAGCAGCACGACGCCGAACATCAGGAGGGCGTTGATCTGCGGCAGGTAGATCTGGCCGGCATGCGACTCGGAGGTGTGGCGGATCTCCAGCCGCGGCAGCAGGCCGAGCTGGATCGCCTGCCGGGACAGCGAGAAGGCGCCGGTGATCACCGCCTGGCTCGCCACCACGGTGGCGATCGTGGCGAGCACCACCATCGGCAGCAGGCCCCAGGCGGGCACGAGCTGGAAGAACGGATCGGCCGTGTCGGGCTTCTCCAGCACCAGGGCCGCCTGCCCGAGATAGTTGAGGGCGAGCGCCGGGAAGACGAGGCAGATCCAGGCCACCTGGATCGGCTTGCGGCCGAAATGGCCGAGATCGGCGAACAGGGCCTCGGCCCCGGTCACCGCCAGGAACACCGCCCCCAGGGCGATCAGCGCGCCGCTGCCGTGGCCGAGCAGGTAGTGCACGGCGTGCCAGGGATTGAGCGCGCGGAACACCTCCGGGTGCAGGGTGATGTGCGGCAGCGCCGCGAGCGCCATGGCGAGGAACCACACGACGGTCACCGGCCCGAAGAAGGCCGCCACCTTCCCGGTCCCGCGGTTCTGCACGAGGAACAGCGCGACGATGATCACCACGGTGATCGGCAGGACGTACTCGTCGAGGGCGGGCGTGACGAGCTTCAGGCCCTCCACCGCCGAGAGGACCGAGATCGCCGGCGTGATCACCGCGTCGCCGTAGAACAGCGAGGCGCCGAGGAGCCCCAGCATGAACACGATGCGCGAGCCGCCGAGCGCCTTCCGGGCCAGCGCCATCAGCGAGAGGATGCCGCCCTCGCCGTTGTTGTCCATGCGCAGCAGGATCGCGACGTACTTGACCGTCACGATCATGAAGAGGGCCCAGAGGATCAGCGACACGGTGCCGATCACCTCCTCGGGCAGCAGGATGCCGTCGGTCCGGGCCGGGACCAGGGCCTCGCGGAACGCGTAGAGCGGGCTGGTGCCGATATCGCCGTAGACGACGCCGACGGAGCCGACCAGCAGCGTCCAGAACCCGGCATGGCCGTGCTGGGTCTCGGCCTTCTCGGGGGCGTCGAGGCTGCCGGCGGTGGCCGGCCCGTGCGTCGGCGCCGGGGCGCCGGTCTCGTCGGCGGCCTGGGCGGCCGCGCGCGCGGCGTCGGGGGCTGCGGGCGCGGGCTGGGGGGCTACGCCGGGTGCGAAGGTTTGGCTCATGCGGATGTCGGAAGCTCGGGCGTGGCCGGCGCTTCGCGGTTCGGCTCAGGGGCCAGTCGGGGCCGGGCAGAAAACGCGAAGACTCCGCCGAACCGTGCGGGCCGGCCACCGGGCCGACCGCTCGCGGGATCGTGCGGCCTTGCTATCATGCCCTCGTGCGCCCGGAAACCGTGTGCACCCGCGAAGAACGCGGAGCTGGGTCTCGGCACGGCGGGCCACGCCGCCAACGTTAACCGGACGCGCGGCGCCCCGGAGCGACGGCGGGAGGCGACGCGGTCTCCGTCTCGCGGGACCTGCGCGTCGGCCCGCCCGTCACTCGGCGGCGGTGCGGTTCCCGCCCTGGCCGAATCGGCGCTCGATGTAGTCGATCACGATCGTCTCGAAGTCCTTGGCCAGCGTCGGGCCGCGGAGCGTCATCGCCTTCTTGCCATCGATGAAGACCGGCGCGGTCGGGGTCTCGCCGGTGCCGGGCAGCGAGATGCCGATATCGGCGTGCTTCGATTCGCCCGGGCCGTTCACGATGCAGCCCATCACGGCCACGTTCAGCCCCTCGACGCCCGGATAGGTCTTCTTCCACTCCGGCATGGAGGTGACGATCCAGTTCTGGATATCGCGGGCGAGTTCCTGGAACGTGGTCGAGGTCGTGCGGCCGCAACCCGGGCAGGCCGCCACCATCGGCACGAAGGTGCGGAACCCCATGGTCTGCAGGAGTTCCTGGCTGGCCTTGACCTCGACGGTCCGGTCGCCGCCGGGCTCGGGGGTCAGCGAGTACCGGATCGTGTCGCCGATCCCTTCCTGGAGCAGCACGCCGATGGCGGCCGAGGCGGCCACGAGACCCTTCGATCCCATGCCGGCCTCGGTGAGGCCGAGATGGATGGCGTAGTCCGAGCGGCGCGCCACCTCGCGGTAGACGGCGATCAGGTCCTGCACAGCCGAGACCTTGGCCGAGAGGATGATCTTGTTCTGCGGCAGGCCGAGCTCCACGGCGCGGTCGGCCGAGCTGATCGCCGAGCGGACCATCGCCTCGCGCATCACCGCCCGGGCGTCGATCGGCCGCGGCGCCTTGGCGTTCTCGTCCATCAGGTGAGTGAGCAGCTCGCCGTCCAGCGAGCCCCAGTTGGCGCCGATCCGCACGGTCTTGTTGTGCTTGATCGCCTGCTCGATGATCGCCGAGAACTGCGTGTCCTTCTTGTCCTTGAAGCCGACGTTGCCGGGGTTGATCCGGTACTTGGCAAGCGCCTCCGCGCAGGCCGGATGGTCGGCGAGCAGCTTGTGGCCGATGTAGTGGAAGTCGCCCACCAGCGGCACGTGGACGCCGATCCGGTCGAGGCGCTCGCGGATCTTCGGCACCGCGGCCGCCGCCTCGTCGCGGTCGACCGTGATGCGCACTAGCTCCGAGCCGACCCGGGCGAGCTGGGCGACCTGCGCCACGGTGGCGTCGATGTCGGCCGTGTCGGTGTTGGTCATCGACTGGACGACGATCGGGGCGCCGCCGCCGACGGTGACCGCGCCCTCGCCCTCGCCGACCGTGACGCCGACGGTGCGGTGGCGCGGAGCGGGGCCGGCGATCTCCGGTCCGCCGCCGGCCAGCGGGTTGTCGGCGGGGTTCTCGGAACGGGTGGCTTCCATGACTTCCATCGTGGACTTTCGCGGGCGCGCCTCGCGGGTGCCGGAGCCGTGACGGCTGCCGGGCCGGTCCCGGGGACACGCCTCGCCGGAACTTCGGGGCTGCCGCGGGTTAGCTGCGGACGACCCGGCGCCGCGTCAACCCGGCGCCGCGCGGGGCAGCATCGCGCAGGACAGCATCGCGGCTGTCATGTCGTATCCGGGCGCGGATGTCGAGTTTCCTGCACGTCCCGGAGGCACCCGCCGCCGCCGCCAGCCGGTTTTCGTCGGACTCTGTTGCCGATTCGCTCGGGCCGGGACAGGTGCCGGCGTGGGGCGGGCACCCCGCCGCGATCCCGTCGCACGGTTGATGCTGCATCGCAGCATCCCATCTGTGTGGTGGATCAGGAGGCCGACATGAGCGAGCAATTCGGTGGCGCCGAGCCGCACAACCCCGCCACCGCCGTTCCCGAATCGCCCGTCACCGACGCGATCGAGGCGCAGCCGGCGCAGGTGCCGGGCCCCGCGCTCGCCGGGCCCAAGTTCGAGAAGCCGGTGGCGCTCGCCCTCCAGGGCGGCGGCGCGCACGGCGCCTTCACCTGGGGCGTGCTCGACGCGCTCATCGAGGACGGCCGCCTCGGCTTCGAGGCGGTGACGGGGGCGAGCGCCGGGGCGATGAACGCCGTCGTCCTGGTGGATGGCTGGCTGAAGGGCGGCCCGGACGGGGCCCGCGAGGGTCTGGAGCGGTTCTGGCGCGAGGTCAGCCTCGACGGCGACCTGGGGCCGGCCCAGCGCAACCTCGTGAGCGGCCTGTTCAGCCTGTGGAAAGGCAACCCGGTGGCCGAGTTCTGGGCCAAGATGCTGGCGCCGAGCCCCTACGTGTCGAACCCGCTCAACATCAATCCGCTGCGCAAGGCGCTCGCCGAGCAGGTCGATTTCGACCGCCTCCGCGAGGCCGACACGGCGGGCCTGTTCGTGTCGGCGACCAACGTCTGGACCGGCAAGCTCGCGGTGTTCGAGCGCGAGCGCCTGACCGTCGACCACCTGATGGCCTCGGCCTGCCTGCCCACGGTCTTCCAGGCGGTGGAGATCGACGGTGTGCCCTACTGGGACGGCGGCTACCTCGGCAACCCGCCGCTCTACCCCCTGCACCGCGGTGCCCAGACCCGCGACATCCTGCTCGTGCAGATCAACCCCGTGGAGCGGCGCGAGACCCCGCGCACGGAGGCGGAGATCCGCGACCGGCTCAACGAGATCACCTTCAACGCGAATCTGATGCGGGAATTGCGGGCGATCGACTTCCTCGACGGGCTGATCGAGGAGGGCACCCTCGGCCAGGGCCAGTACCGCCGGGTCCTCGTGCACCGGATCGACGGCACCGACGCCCTTGAGGATTACAACGCCGCCTCCAAGCTCGACGCGCGCTGGACCGTGTTCAAGCGCCTGCGCGACAAGGGCCGCGCCGCCGCGCAGGCCTGGCTCGCCGAGAATTATGACGCAGTCGGCCGAGACTGTACGGTCGACCTGCAGCAGGCATATCAGTGAGGTAATCCCGCGTCCGACCCGGCCCATCGGGGCCGTGGGCGGTCCGAGCCGGAGATCTGACATGACCCTGCTGCGCCGCGAGGCTCTCATCCTGATCGGTGCCGGCCTCGCCGGCACCGCCCGCGCCGCCGAGGCCGCGCGGGCCACGGACTTCACCTTCGAGACGCCCGAGGGCGCGCCGATGCCGCTCTCCGCCTACGCGGGAAAGCCGATCCTCGTGGTCAACACCGCGACAGCTTGCGGCTATGCCGGGCAGCTCACCGGGCTGCAGACGCTCTGGACGCGGTTCGGCGATCGCGGGCTCATCGTGCTGGGCGTGCCGTCGCCGGATTTCGGCAACCAGGAACCCCTGGACGGCCCGGCCATCGCGGAGGCGGCGCGGAGGAATCACGGCGTCACTTTCCCGCTCACGGCCAAGACCCGCGTGAAGATGCCGGGCGCCCACCCGTTCTACCGCTGGGCGGCGGCCGAGCGCCCCGCCGAGACGCCGCGCTGGAACTTTCACAAATACCTGATCGCCCGCGACGGCACCCTCGCGGCGGCCTTCGCCACGCAGGTCGAGCCGACCGATCCGCGGGTGATCTCGGGGATCGCCGCCACCCTCGACCAGGCCTGACCGCGACGCCGGGCCGGCAGGCGGGATTAAACGCGCGGCCCCCGCGTTCACACATCATGGCATCGGACAAGAACAAGCGCCCGGACCTCCTCGACCTGCTGGTGCCCCTGCGGCGCTACGCGCGATCGCTCACCCGCGACACGCTGCGGGCCGATGACCTCGTGCACGACACGCTGGTGCGGGCCCTGGAGATGCAGGGCTCGCTCCGGCCGAACACCAATTTGCGCACCTGGATGATGACGGTGCTGCACAACGCCTTCATCGACGAGCAGCGCCGCCGGCAGGTGGAGGCGCGGCACGCCGACACGCTGGTCCGGATGTCCGAGGACATGGCGCCGCCGGCCCAGGAGGGTCAGGTGCGCCTCGCCCAGATCCGGCAGGCCTTCCTCAAGCTTCCGGAGGAGCAGCGCGCCGCGCTCCACCTCGTCACCCTGGAAGGCATGGCCTACGCCGACGCGGCGGCTGTCCTCGGCATCCCAATCGGCACGCTGATGTCCCGTCTCGGCCGCGGCCGGGCGGCCCTGCGGGCCTTCGAGGAGGGGACGCGGACCGACCGCGGCTCCGACGAGGCGGAGCCCGCCAAGACACCCGAGACGCGGCGCGGACCGCCCTCCACCCTCCGGCTCGTCGTGTCCGACGAGCCGCGGGAAAGGTCCGCCTGGCCTCTGCGACGCGCCGTCGGAGAGAGCTGAGCACGGAGCTGATGAAGGACCGGCACCCGCGGGCGCCGGTGCCGACTGACGATTGCGACCGGCGGATCGCCTCCGGGCACGCTGGATTCGAGGACTTCACGATGATCGATCCGATCACAGACGACGATCTCATCGCCTTCGTCGACGGCCAGATCGACCCGATGCGCCGTCTCGACGTCGAGGCGCACCTCGCGGCCAATCCCGAGGCCGCGGCCCGGGTGATGGCCGAGATGCACGATCGCGACGCTCTTAGGGCCTGCTTCGAGCGCGTTCCGGGGCCCGGGCCGGACCGGAACATGGTCCTGGCGCGCCGCTTCGACCGGAACCTGCGCTGGCGCCGCGTCGCCTCGCGCCTGAAGCGGGCCGCCGCGATCGCGGTGCTCGTGGGCGCGGGCTGGCTGGCCCACGACGAGATCGGCCGCTTCGGCGTTCCCGACACCCTGGCGGCGACCCCGGATCCGGCCCTGATCGCCGACGCGCGGCAGGCCCGGGTCGTGGCGCAGCTGCGCAAGAGCATCGGTGGCCAGGCCGACGATCCGGTCTACGACCGGGCGCGCCTCCGCTCGGCGACCGGCATCGACCTGCCGGCCCTGCCCGACGGCTGGCGGGTGCGCGACATCCAGGTCTTCCCCGCCCGGCACGGCACCGGGATCGAGGTCGCCCTCGAGACCGAGCGCTTCGGCGAGGCGTCGCTGTTCGCCACCCGCGGCATCCGCGGCGGACCGACGACGCTCATCACCGGCTCGGACGACGGCGACGTCGTCTCGTGGAACGCGGGCGACACCGCCTACGCCCTGAGCGGTCCGCGCAGCGACGCGGACCTCCGTCAGGCGGCGAGTCTCCTCGGCGCCGGTCCGGCGACCCGCTGAGCGCCGCGTCGGACCCTCGCCCGGGGCCTCGACAGGGCGCCCCGGCGGGTGCCAAAGATCGGCCATGCAGGCCGCGGATCCAGCACGGGACGATGACGGGCTCGCAGCCCTGTTCGAGGCGGCGCGCGCGGTGCGCGCGCACGCGCACGCGCCCTATTCCCGCTTCCCTGTCGGGGCCGCGCTGCGCGACGAGCGCGGCGCGATCCACGCCGGGTGCAACGTCGAGAACGCCGCCTACCCGGTCGGAACCTGCGCGGAGGCCGGGGCGATCGCCGCCATGGTGGCGACCGGCGGCCGGCGCATCGCGGCGATCCTGGTCTGCGGCGACGGCAACGGCCTGGTGACGCCCTGCGGCGCCTGCCGCCAGCGCATCCGCGAATTCGCCCGGCCGGACACCCCGATCCACGCTGCCGGTCCGGGCGGGGTCGCCCGCACCTTCACGCTGGCGGAGCTGCTGCCGGAATCCTTCGGCCCGGAGACGCTCGGTGAGTGAGGCGGCCGCCCGCGACGCCCTGCGCGCCGCCGGCTTCGCGGGTCCTTACGCCTGCGCGGTGGTGACCGGCACCGGCCTCGGCGGGATCGCGGCGGCCCTCACGGACGCGAGCGCCGTCGACTACACGGCGATCCCCGGATTTCCCGGACCCGGCGTCAGCGGCCACGGCGGCCGGCTGCATCGCGGCCGCCTCGCCGGGCGGCCGGTCCTGATCTTCGAGGGGCGGGCCCACGCCTACGAGCGCGGTGACCCGGCGGCGATGCGGGTGCCGCTCGCCTGCGCCCGGCACCTCGGCGCCCGCCGCCTGCTCCTCACCAACGCCTCCGGATCGCTGCGGCCCGCGACCGGGCCCGGCTGCCTCGTGCTGCTCGCCGACCACATCAACCTCTCCGGCCTGAACCCGCTGATCGGCGAGGCCAGCGACGCCCGGTTCGTGCCGATGACCGAGGCCTACGACCCGCATCTGCGGGCGCGGCTCCGCGCGGCGGCCGAGACCTGCGGCGTGCCCCTGGGGGAGGGGGTCTACGCGTGGTTCTCGGGCCCGAGCTTCGAGACGCCCGCGGAGGTGCGGATGGCCGGCATCCTGGGCGCCGACCTCGTGGGCATGTCCACCGTGCCGGAGGTGATCCTCGCCCGGTTCCTCGACCTGCCGGTGGCGGCGGTCTCGGTGGTGACGAACCTCGCGGCCGGCATCGCCGGCGGCGCGCCGCACCACGCGGAGACGAAGGAAGTCGCGGCCCGGGCCGCGGAGGATCTCGGCCGCTTGGTCCGGGCGTTCGTGGCCGGCCTGCCCGACGGAGAGACAGCCGATGACTGACCCCGAAGCCGGCGCGGTCGCACGCCGGGCCCTGCCGCTCCTCGACCTCACCGATCTCGGTGAGACCTGCACCGAGACCCGGATCGACGTCCTCTGCCGGGACGCGAAGCGCGGCGGCGTCGCGGCGATCTGCGTCTGGCCGCGCTTCGTCGCGCAGGGCGCGCGGGCGCTCGCGGGCACCGGGATCCGGATCGCCACGGTCATCAACTTCCCCGCGGGCGGCGAGGACTGCGCCCGCGCCACCGACGACACCGCCGAGGCGCTGCGCGACGGCGCCGACGAGATCGACCTCGTCCTGCCCTACGGCGCGCTGCTGCGGGGCGAGACGGCGGTCGCCCGCGACATGGTCGAGGCCGTGCGCGACACCTGCGGATCCGCGACCCTGAAGGTGATCCTGGAGACGGGCGCGCTCGCCGAGCCGGAGCGGATCCGGGAGGCCAGCCGGATCGCCCTGGAGGCGGGCGCCGACTTCCTGAAGACCTCCACGGGCAAGAGCCCGGTCTCGGCGACCCCGGAAGCCGCCGAGGCGATGCTGGCCGAGATCCGCGCCGGCGGCCGCGCCGCGGGCCTGAAGGTCTCCGGCGGCCTGCGCAGCGTCGCCGACGCCGCCACCTACCTCGACCTCGCCGACCGGTTGATGGGTCCCGGCTGGGTGAGCCCGAGAACCTTCCGGCTCGGGGCGAGCAGCCTGTTCGAGACCCTGATGCGGGCACGGACGCTGTGAGCGTGCGGCTGCCTCAGGAGACGATCCGGGCCAAGCGCGACGGCCAGCCCCTCGATCCCGACGAGATCGGGGCCTTCATCCGCGGCCTCACCGACGGCACGGTCGGGGAGGGGCAGGCGGCGGCCTTCGCCATGGCGGTGTTCTTCCGCGGCCTGTCGCTGCCGGAGCGGGTGGCGCTCACCCGCGCGATGGCGGAGTCGGGCCGGACCCTCGCCTGGGACCTGCCCGGGCCCGTCCTCGACAAGCACTCCACCGGCGGCATCGGCGACGCGGTGAGCCTGCCGCTCGCCCCGATGGTCGCGGCCTGCGGCGGCTACGTTCCGATGATCTCGGGGCGCGGCCTCGGCCATACCGGCGGGACGCTGGACAAGCTCGGCAGCATCCCGGGCTACGACGCCACGCCCGGGCTCGACGCGTTCCGCCGGGTCGTCGCGGAGGTCGGCTGCGCCATCATCGGCCAGACCGCCGAACTCGCGCCCGCGGACCGGCGCCTCTACGCGATCCGCGACGTCACCGGCACGGTCGAGTCCCGCGACCTGATCACCGCCTCGATCCTGTCGAAGAAGCTCGCCGCCGGGCTCGACGGGCTCGTGATGGACGTCAAGCAGGGCTCCGGCGCCTTCATGGCGGGCGTGCCTGAGGCGCGGGCGCTGGCCCAGAGCATCGTCACGGTTGCGGAGGGGGCCGGCCTGCACACCGCCGCGCTGATCACCGACATGGACGCGCCGCTCGCCAGCGCGGCCGGCAACGCCGTCGAGGTCGCCTACGCGCTCGACTACCTGACGGGCGCGCGCCGCGAGCCGCGCTTCCACGCGGTCACGGTGGCGCTGGGCGCCGAGATGCTGGTCGTCGGCGGCCTGGCGCCGGACCGCGACAGCGCCGCGGAGCGGCTGGAGCAGGCCCTCGCCTCGGGCCGGGCGGCCGAGGGCTTCGGCCGCATGGTCGCGGCGCTCGGCGGACCGGGCGATCTCCTCGAGCGGCCGGAGGCGCACCTGCCCGCCGCGCCGGTGCGCCGGGCGGTCCGTCAGGACGGGACCGTCGCGGGGATCGCGACGCGGGCGCTGGGCCTAGCGGTGATCGGGCTGGGCGGCGGCCGCACGCGGCCGGAGGATCCGGTCGACCCGCGGGTCGGCTTCACGGATCTCGCCGGTCCCGGAGCGTCCGGCGGGCTGCTCGGGATCGTCCACGCGGCCGACGAGGCCGCCGCGGACCGGGCGGAGGCCGCGCTGCGGGCGGCCTACCGGATGGGCGACGCGCCGCCGGAGCGCCCGCCCGTCCTCGAGCGGGTGGGCGCCGGCTAGCGGGCGCCCGGCCATCACGGAGCCGTGGCCGGGCGCGGCGGGCTCGGAGCCCTTACCAGCGGCCGTAGCCGTGGCGATGGCCCCAGCCGCCGTGGTGATGGTGACGCGGGCCGAAGCCGCGGTGCCCCCAGCCGTGATGGTGGCCCCGGCCCCAACCGTGGTGGTGATGGCGCGGGCCGTAGCCGCGGTGACCCCAGCCGCCGTGGCGGTGCCCGTAGCCGTAGCCGTACTGGACGGTCTGGACGTCGCCGGCTTCCGCCTGCAGGCCGGCATCGCGGCCGAGGGGCGCGGCCATGGCCGGCGCCGCGAAGGCGAGTCCGCCGAAGGCCAGGGCGGCGGCCAAACGGGTCCGTGCGGTCTTGGTGAACATCGGCGTTCTCCTGATCCACGCCGGTCGCCCTGTGGCGTCCGGCCGTGTCCCAGGTGTGCGCCTTTCCAGTTGACGCAAACGTGACCTGTTCGCTCAGGCCGTGTTCAGGTCAGGGTCGGCGGTAGACCCAGACCCGCGCCGGCGGCAGGTTCAGCCAGACCCGGTTGGAGCGATCGGCGGTGTAGCTGCCGGCCTCGCAGCGGGCCGGGATCGGCGGAACGACCGCGTAGGTGAACTGCACGAAGGGCGCGCCCGGCCGCATCAGGTCGTGGGCGGTGTTGAGCAGGTCGAGCCGCTGCTCCAGCGGCTTGGTGAACAGCGGCAGGCTCGAGATCGTCGCGGCGGCGGGCTCCGTCAGCACGTCCTGGAGGCTCGCGCGCATGTTGTAGGCGTCGCCCTGGATGACCCGCACGCCCGGGAAGCGATGGGTCAGGAGGCGGCAGAAATCGGGGTTGAACTCCACGAGGATCAGCCGCTCCGGCGCGACGCCGCGCCGGATCAGCGCCTCGGTCACAGGACCGGTGCCGGGGCCCAGCTCGACCACGGGCCCTTCGAGGCGCGGGTCGACGTAGGCCGCCATGGTCCGGGCGAGCATCTTGCCCGAGGGCGTCACGGCCCCCGTGACCAGGGGGCGCTCCAGCCAGGACCGCAGGAATCGGGCCTCGTCCTCGAGGGGGTCGCGCCGCGGCCCGAAAATCGCGCTCCTGCCCGCAGGAGCCTTCGCGTTGGGACGGCGGAGCGGCGGCAAGTCCTGGATTCCTTGATGCCGGATGAGAATGAATGGCTAGGGACGGCGCTGTCTTACAGTCAAGCCGGCGCCGCGCCTAGGGGATGCAAGCCACGCCGGCCGCTTGCATAACGGGTCTTCCCGGGATTCGGATCCGGCCTCACGGCCGGACCGCGCCCCCGAAGAAGTCCCGCACCTTCGAGAAGAAGCCCGCGGACTCCGGATGGTTCTCCGGGGAGGCCGACTGGTCGAACTCCTGGAGCAGCTCGCGCTGGCGCTTGGTCAGGTTCTGCGGGGTCTCGACGAAGACCTGGATGTAGAGGTCGCCGACCTCCCGCGAGCGCAGCACCGGCATGCCCTTGCCCTTGATGCGGAACTGCTTGGCGGTCTGCGTCCCCGCCGGGATGCGCACCTGCGTCTGCGAGCCGTCGATCACCGGCACGGTGATCTCGCCCGAGAGCGCGGCCGTGACCATCGAGATCGGCACCCGGCAGAACAGGTCGGCGCCGTCGCGCTGGAAGAACTCGTGCTGCTTGATCGACAGGAAGACGTAGAGGTCGCCCGCCGGCCCGCCGCGCAGCCCGCTCTCGCCCTCGCCGGCGAGCCGGATCCGCAGCCCGTCATCGACGCCCGCCGGCACGTTGATCGAGAGGGTGCGCTCGCGGTTGACGCGCCCGGCGCCCTGGCAGGCGGTGCAGGGGTCGTCGACGATCTCGCCGCGGCCGTGGCAGTTGGGGCAGGTCCGCTCGATGGCGAAGAAGCCCTGCGCCGCCCGGACCCGTCCGTAGCCCGCGCAGGTCGCGCAGGTCCGCGGCTTCGAGCCGGGCTTCGCGCCGGACCCGTCGCAGACCTCGCAGGTGATCGAGGTCGGGATCTTGATGGTCTCGGCCTTGCCGGTGAACGCCTCCTCCAGGGTGATCTCGAGGTTGTAGCGCAGGTCGGCTCCGCGCTCGCGGCCCGGCGTGCCGCCGCGTCCGCGGCCACCGCCGGCGGCCCCGCGGCCGTCGCCGAAGAAATTGTCGAAGATGTCCGACATGAAGTCGCCGAACTCGTTGCCGAATCCGGGACCGCCGGCACCGCCCTGGCTGAAGGCCGCGTGGCCGAACCGGTCGTAGGCGGCGCGCTTCTGGCCGTCGGAGAGGCACTGATAGGCCTCGTTGATTTCCTTGAACTTGATCTCGGCGTCCTTGTCGCCGGGATTCCGGTCGGGATGATAGGTCATCGCGAGCTTGCGGAAGGCGACCTTCATCTCGCCTTCCGTGGCGGTCTTGGTGACCCCCAGGATCTCGTAGTAGTCCCGCTTCGACATCCCGCCCTCAGGTGCCTTCCCGTCCCGTCCCGTACCCCGGGCCGCGACGCTTCTCTACCACCGCGCCGCCGTTCCGGGAGGCCGCGACGAGCCCGGAAACCGGAGGCGCCGACGACGCGGATCCGCGATCGGCCGGCGGCTCCCGGTTCCGGGCCCCGCAGGCCCGGCATGACGGAGCTTCTGAATACGCTTCTCACGCAAAGGCGGGGCCGGATCGCTCCGGCCCCGCGCGGTCGTATCAGATCCGCGCCTCAGGCGCGCTTCTTCTGGTCCTTCTCGTCGACCTCCTGGAAGTCGGCGTCGATGACGTCGTCCTTCTTCTCGGAGGCCGCCGCCTCGGCACCGGCATCCGGGCCGGCCGCCTGGTTGGCGGCGTACATGGCCTCGCCGAGCTTCATCGAGGCCTGCATCAGGTCCGTGGTCCGGGCCTTGATGGTCTCGACGTCGTCGCCCTCCAGCGCGGTCTTGAGCGCGGTCATCGCGGTCTCGATCGCGCCCTTGTCGGCGGCCGGGACCTTGTCGCCGTACTCGGTCACCGACTTCTCGGTGGCGTGGATCAGGCTCTCGCCCTGGTTCTTCACCTCGACGAGCTCGCGCCGCTTCTTGTCGGCCTCGGCGTTCGCCTCGGCGTCCTTCACCATCCGGTCGATGTCGGCGTCCGACAGGCCACCCGAGGCCTGGATGCGGATCTGGTGCTCCTTGTTGGTCGCCTTGTCCTTGGCCGTCACGTTGACGATGCCGTTGGCGTCGATGTCGAAGGTCACCTCGATCTGCGGCATGCCGCGGGGCGCCGGTGGGATGCCGACGAGGTCGAACTGGCCGAGCAGCTTGTTGTCGGCCG
Source organism: Methylobacterium sp. yr668 (assembly GCF_900116245.1). Classification (NCBI taxonomy): domain Bacteria; kingdom Pseudomonadati; phylum Pseudomonadota; class Alphaproteobacteria; order Hyphomicrobiales; family Methylobacteriaceae; genus Methylobacterium; species Methylobacterium sp. yr668. Next base: position 73,445 of record NZ_FOZY01000015.1, read on the forward strand.
CCATCTCGCGCTCGCCCTGGAAGACCCGGATCGTGACCGCGTTCTGGTTGTCCTCGGCGGTCGAGAAGGTCTGGGACTTCTTGGTCGGGATCGTGGTGTTGCGGTCGATGAGCCGGGTGAACACGCCGCCCAGCGTCTCGATGCCGAGCGACAGCGGGGTCACGTCCAGCAGCAGCACGTCCTTGACGTCGCCCTGGAGCACGCCCGCCTGAACGGCGGCGCCGATGGCCACGACCTCGTCCGGGTTGACGCCCTTGTGGGGCTCCTTGCCGAAGAAGGCCTTCACCACCTCCTGGATCTTGGGCATGCGGATCATGCCGCCGACCAGAACCACCTCGTCGATCTCGGAGGCCGACACGCCGGCATCCTTGAGCGCCTTGCGGCAGGGCTCGATCGTCCGCTGAACCAGATCGTCGACGAGCGACTCGAACTTCGCGCGGCTGAGCTTCAGCGCGAGGTGCTTCGGGCCGGTGTTGTCGGCGGTGATGTAGGGCAGGTTGATCTCGGTCTGGGTGGCCGAGGACAGCTCGATCTTGGCCTTCTCGGCGGCCTCCTTGAGGCGCTGGAGGGCGAGCTTGTCCTTGGTCAGGTCGATGCCCTGCTCCTTCTTGAACTCGGCCGTCAGGTACTCGACGATCCGGTTGTCGAAGTCCTCGCCGCCCAGGAAGGTGTCGCCGTTCGTCGACTTCACCTCGAAGACGCCGTCGCCGATCTCCAGGATGGAGACGTCGAAGGTGCCGCCGCCGAGGTCGTAGACCGCGATCGTGCCGGACTTCTTCTTGTCAAGGCCGTAGGCCAGCGCCGCCGCGGTCGGCTCGTTGATGATGCGCAGCACCTCGAGGCCCGCGATCTTGCCGGCGTCCTTGGTGGCCTGACGCTGGGCGTCGTTGAAGTAGGCCGGGACCGTGATGACCGCCTGCGTGACCGGCTGGCCGAGATGCGACTCGGCGGTCTCCTTCATCTTCTGCAGAGTGAAGGCGGAGATCTGCGAGGGCGAGTACTTCTTGCCGTCCGCCTCGACCCAGGCGTCGCCGTTATCGCCGCGGGCGATCTTGTAGGGCACGAGGCCCTTGTCCTTCTGGGTCATCGGGTCGTCGTAGGTCCGGCCGATGAGCCGCTTGATGGCGAAGAACGTGCGCTCGGGGTTCGTGACCGCCTGGCGCTTGGCCGGCTGGCCGACGAGCCGCTCGCCGTCGTCCGTGAAGGCGACGATGGACGGCGTGGTGCGCGCGCCTTCCGAATTCTCGATGACCTTGGGCTGCGTGCCTTCCATCACGGCCACGCAGGAATTGGTGGTGCCGAGGTCGATGCCGATAACTTTACCCATGGTGGGATCCCTCTTTGTGTCGCGTTCAAGCAGACCGCCGAGCCCCGAAGCAGCTCGGCCCATGGCGGTGTCGGGGGTGATGTGAGTATGGGACCCGGGCCGGATCAAGGGCCGTGAACGGCTGAAACCCAGCGCGCAATCCCGCGTCGAGGGCGATATAAGAAGCCCGTTCCGGGCCCGCAAGGCGAAGCCTGCGCGGCGGGATCGGCCACGCGAATCCGCGCCATCCCCTTGGCATTCCGGCAGGATCTCGCCGCACGGCCGACGTCGGCCCGGTGGCGTGGCTGCATTTTGTTGCTCCGCTGCCACGTCGGCGCCATCGACGGCGTGTTAACGTTTCGACAAGGGGTTGCGCGTGGCCCCGCCACTTCGTGTCCCCGTCGTAGAGTCCGATGCGCCCGACCCGCAGCCTCCTGCTCCCGATCCTGGCGGTCGCCGTCGCGGCGCCCGAGATGCTCGCCGCGCCCCCCGCGCGGGCCCAGAACTTCTTCGAGCGCCTGTTCGGCATCAAGCCGGAGCGGCCGCCGGTGCCGCCGCGCGGCCTGCCGGAGCCGGCGCCCGCGCCCGGGGCACCGGGCGAGCCGGGCCCGCCCGCGGCGGCCCCCGAGGCGCCCCGGCCGGCCCCCGCGCCGGCCCGCCCGGTCGTGCTGAAGACGCCCTCCGAGGACGGCGTGATCGGCCAGGAGCTGCAGCTCAACGGCCTGTCCGGCTCGCTGAAGCTCGAGCGCTCCGGCACGGCCGTCACGGCGCGGATCAAGTTGCCCGGGACCAAGATCTCGCAGCCGGCGGATTCGTGCACGGTGCCGCTCGCGGGCGGCAATCCGGTGACGCTCACCGCCGAGGGCAAGCCCGAGGGCGTGCCGCGCTTCGAGGCCGCCGGGGCCGAGTGCCCGCTGCGCTTCGACGTGACCGACGGCGGCGTCCTGGTCTCGAGCCTGGGCTCGGGCCCGGTCTGCACCTTCTCGGCGGCGGATTGCGCGACCACGCCGGTCGGCCTCTGGGGGCCGGGCGCCGCCACCCTGATCCCGCGGGCCGGCGAGTTCGACACCGCCCGCGGCGTGGCCGACAAGGCCGTCCGGGACAATTACAAGCTGATGACCCAGCGGGCCCGGCGCGAGGATGTCCGGCCGATCGTCAGCGAACAGGCGGCGTTCTCGTCGGACCGGGAGCAGCTCTGCCGCACCTACGCGCGCGAGGGCACGCACGGGTTCTGCCATCTGCGGGTGACGGAGAACCGCGCCCTGGCCCTGGCCACCCGGCTCGGCGCCAACACGGCGACGCCTACCGCCTCCGTGGCGCCCCGCCGGCCGCGGCCCAAGCCCGCGGTCGAGGGCATGAACCCGGACGCGGTCGGCGGCGGCGACGCCGTTCCGGAGTAAGACCGCCCGGTGACGGCCAGCGGCCCGGCGCAACCGTCGTTGCGAGCGGAGCGAAGCAATCCAGGAACGCTACGCCGGCCAGCATCGCGCTGCCCTGGACTGCTTCGCTGCGCTCGCGAAGACGCCGTGCCGCCCTGGCGAGCGCGCCCGGCTCAGGCCCGGCCGGCGGTCATCGACAGCATCGCCGGGTCGATGCCGTTCGCCCGCAGGGCGAGGTCGTACTTGGCGTCGAGGTCGGCGTTGAAGATCAGGGCCGGGTCGGCCGGGCAGTTGAGCCAGCCGTTGGCCATGATCTCGCTCTCCAGCTGCCCCGCCTGCCAGCCGGCGTAGCCGAGCGCCAGCACGGCGCTGGCCGGGCCCTCGCCGCTGGCGATGGCGCGGAGGATCTCCACGGTCGCGGTCAGGCAGATGCCGTCGTCGATGATCAGCGTCGACTGCTGGATGTGGAAATCGTCGCTGTGGAGCACGAAGCCGCGCCGTCCCTCGACCGGGCCGCCCATCAGGACCGGCATGTGGCCGACCCGCTCGCGCAGGCGGATCGCGTCCGCCTCGGGCGCGACGTCGAGCTGGACCAGGAGGTCCGGCATGCTGATGTCGGTCGCCGCCTTGTTGACGATGATGCCCATGGCCCCGTCGGCGGAATGGGCGCAGATGTAGATCAACGAGCGGGCGAAGCGCTCGTCGGCCATGCCGGGCATGGCGACGAGGAACTGCCCGTCGAGGAAGTGCGGGCCCGACAGCTCCGTCCGGAGCGGCGACGCGGCCTTCTCGGCCTGCGACGACGCTGCCGACATGGGATCGGGCCTGCGGTGCGGAGGGTGCGCCATGCGTCCATGCTACGCCGCGCCCCTCGGTTGTCCAGCGGGCAAAAGGGACGCAGCAAGCCTCCCCCAAGCTTGTGCGGGTCTCAATCCCTGTCCCACAATACCCGGGTCGGTCCGCGTCGCGGCCGGCGCGGTCACCGTTGAGGCTCGCTGGTCATGGCGGATGTCGCGCCCTTCTGCGGGGCCGGGGCGGCCTTCATCAAGCTGATCGGCCCGTGAGGGCGTTGCAAGCCGGAGCCGGCCGCATCCTCGACAGGCACCCCCTGCCACGCTAGGTCAGGCGCGCTGCTCACGCGCGCCATCCCAGCGCGCGACAACGAGGGACCCGCGATGATCCAGGTCGGCGACCACCTGCCCCAGGCCACCTTCCGGGTGATCGGCCCCGAGGGCCCGATCGCGCGCACCACCGACGACGTGTTCAAGGGCCGGCGCGTGGTCCTGATCGGCGTGCCGGGGGCGTTCACCCCCAGCTGCCACCGCAACCACCTGCCGGGCTTCGTCACTCACCGGGACGAGATCCTCGGGCGCGGTATCGACGCCATCGCGGTGACGAGCGTCAACGACGTGTTCGTGCTCGACGCGTGGTCGAAGGCGAGCGGCGCCGAGGGGCTGGAATTCCTCGCCGACGGCAACGCCGATTTCGCCAAGGCCCTCGGCCTGGAGATGGACGGCACCGGCTTCGGCCTCGGGATGCGCTCGAAGCGCTACTCGATGCTGGTCGAGGACGGCGTCGTCCGGATCCTCAACGTCGAGGAGACACCCTCGAAGGCCGAGGCGTCCGGCGCCGAGGCACTGCTGAAGGTCCTCTGAGGACGCCGCTGGCCGCAGATCGGCCCTCTTAAGGCCACGTTCCGTCCGCTTGTGTCGCCGGGCTCTGCCCGGAGACCGGCCCGAGGACCGCATGGCCTTCCTGAACGACCTGCCCATTGCCGACCTGATCGCGAATTACGGATACATCGCGATCTTCGTGATCATCACCCTCGAGAGCGCCGGCGTGCCGTGCCCCGGCGAGACGGTGCTGATCTCGGCCGCCGTCTACGCCGGCAGCACCGGGAACCTGAACATCGGCCTGGTCATCGCCGCGGCGGCGACGGCCGCGATCCTGGGCGACAATGTCGGCTACTGGGCGGGGCGGCGCTGGGGCATGCCGCTGCTGCTCCGCTACGGCCATCTCATCGCCCTCGACCACGGGCGGCTCAAGCTCGGCCAGTACCTGTTCCGCCAGCACGGCGGGAAGATCGTGTTCTTCGGCCGCTTCACCGCGATGCTGCGCGCCTACGCGGCCCTGCTCGCCGGGGTCAACCGCCTGGACGCGCGCCGCTTCTTCGCCTTCAACGCCCTCGGCGGCATCGTCTGGGCCGGCAGCATGGGCATCGGCTCGTACTATTGCGGGCGCCAGATCGAGCACATCGTCGGCCCGGTGGGCCTGACCCTGCTCGCCCTGGTGGTGTTCGGCGGCCTGGCCCTGTGGCTGTTCGTGCGCCGCCACGAGGCGCGCCTGCTCAACGAGGCGGAGATCGCCATCCCCGGCCCGCTCGCCTGACGGGCATCACGTCTCCGCGAGGTCGAACGCCTCGATCGCCTCGAGGGCGTCGTGGTGCAGGAGGAGGACGCCGGTGGCCGTGGCGAGCCGGCGCGCCGCCGGCGTGAAGCCGGCGTTCGACACCACGGCGGCCCGGTCCCCGTCCCAGTAGCGCAGGGCCGCGGCGGCTTCCTGCACGGCGGCGTTGCCCACGGGCTTGCTCAGCCGCTTGCACTGCACGACTAGGCGCAGCCCGTCCCGCACCGCCACGATATCGGCGCCCTGGTCGCCGCTCGCCGGCGTCCGGTGCGCCCGCCAGCCCGCCCGGACCAGGCGCTCGGCGCAGTAGCGCTCGTAGTCCAGCCCGTCCCCGGGCGCCTCGTCCTCCTCCGGGAGCGCGACGGCGGCGGCCTCGGCCTCGACGATCGCCAGCATCCGCGCGTGCTCCGCCTCGGCGAGGTCGGCGAAGCGCGGGCCGAGCTGCGGCAGGACGGTCCGCTCGAGGAAATAATCGCGCTCGCGCAGCCAGCCGTCCTCGATCCGGTTGCCGTAGGGGTCGGTGTAGCTCTCCTGCCGCCGCCGCAGCGCCAGCGTCTCGGCATGGGCGCGGGCGATCCGGCGCACCCGGGCCCGGAACCGGCGCGGGCGCCCGAGATGCCGCAGCAGGACGAGCGCGAGGGCGAGTCCCGTCGCGGCGAGCGCCGGCCGGCCGTACCAGAGCCCGAGGGGAAGGCCGATCACGGCCGTCCAGAACAGGCGGGCGACGAGGCTGGGCTTGCCGGGCATCGGGTCTCGGGGGCGCTGACGGGCCCCCGACCCTCGCAAGCGCGGCTTGCCCGATGCCTAACCCGCCTCCGAAAGCTGTGGACGCGGACGCGGATGAGAGCGCCGCGCCGTCAGCCCTTCCGGCGCTGGTGGCCGAGGCCCATGCTCTTGGCGAGGCTGGACCGCGCCGCGGCGTAGTTCGGCGCCACCATCGGGTAGTCGGGCGGCAGGCCCCACTTTCCCCGATACTCCTCGGGCGTCAGGTTGTAGTGCGTCCGCAGGTGGCGCTTCAGCGACTTGAACTTCTTGCCGTCCTCCAGGCAGACGATGAAGTCGGGCTGGACCGAGCGCCGGACCGGCACGGCCGGCCGCAGCTGCTCCGCCGGCGGGGCGGACGGCTCGGCGAGCCCGTGCAGCGTCGCGTGGATGGCCGCGATCAGCCCGGGCAGTTCCGGCGCGGGGACCGGATTGTTGCTCACGAAGGCCGACACGATGTCGACGGACAGCGTGAGATAGTCCGGTTGCCCTTCACCCGTGGCGTCCATCCCGTAACCTCCAATCGATCCCAGCCGGCCACCGACGCCGGCCGGGATCTGTCTCTGCTCGACCCGATACAGGGTAGTTAATGGGCAGTTACTATGGTGGTGTGAATTCAATAGCAAGTCCAATCCACACATGCCCACAAGTGCCGTCTTAGAGTGGATAAATGGCGCCCGATATTGAACAAAAGGAGGTCTGGAGACCGCGCTGGCGTCCACCACGCGATTTCCGGCCGGAGCGTGCCGACCGGGCGTTGCAGGCGCGCCGGATCGCGCCATCTGGGAGGGCGGCGGGCGCCCCGGCGCCTCGTCCGTTCGGACGTGAGCGAGAGGCCAGATGCGTGCCGCCAGGAACGGCCTGCGGGACCGCGTCCCGTGACGATGTCGTGAGCCGCCGGTCGTGAGCACCTACCGGTTCGACAAGCTGCTGGCGCCCCGCTCGATCGCCCTGGTCGGGGCGGTGGGGCGCGAGGGCTCGCTGGGACGCAGCGTGCTCGACAGCCTGCGCGCCGCGGGCTTTCCCGGCGCGATCATGCCGGTCCAGCCCGATCAGGCCGCCGTCGAGGGGCTGGCCTGCGTGCCGCGGGTCGCGGATCTGCCCGCCGCCCCCGACCTCGTCCTGATCGCGGTGCCGCCGCCGAGCGTGCCCGAGGTCGTCGCGCAGGCCGCTGCGATCGGCGCCGGGGCGGCCGTGATCCTCACGGCGCGGCTCGGATCCGGGCCGGAGGATCCCGGTCCGGTCGCCCACGGGATCGCCCGCGCCCACGGCCTGCGCCTGCTCGGGCCCGACAGCGCCGGCTTGGCGGTCCCGGGCGCGAGGCTCAACGCCAGCCTGTTCGCCCAGGCGCCCGAGGCCGGCGACCTTGCCCTCGTCTCGCAATCCGGCACGGTCGCGGCCGCCATCGTCGCCTGGGGCGCCCGCCACGGCACGGGCTTCTCGGCGGTGCTGTCGCTCGGCAGCGTCCTCGACATCGGCGTGGCCGACTGCCTCGACCACTTCGCCGCCGATTTCCGCACCCGCGCGATCCTGCTCTGCCTCGACCGGGTCGCGGATGCCCGCCGGTTCATGTCGGCCGCCCGCGCCGCGGCCCGGGCCAAGCCCGTCGTGGTCCTGCGGGCCGGGCGGCACCGGCCCGACACCCGCGCCGCCGTCACCCATACCGGCGCCCTGGCTCGCCCGGACGCGGTCTACGCCGCGGCCTTCCGGCGGGCCGGCCTGCTGGCCGTACCGGACCTCGACGCGATGTTCTCCGCCGTGGAGACCCTGGGGCGGCAGCGGCCGTTCCCCGGCCACCGGCTGGCGATCGTGTCCAACGGCCGCGGCATCGGCCTCCTCGCGGCGGACCGGCTGATCGAGCGGGCCGGGACCCTGGCGGCGCCCGCCGAGGCGGAGGGCCGCGCGCCGGGAAACCCCCTCGACCTCGGCGTCGACGCCGCCGGTCCGGCCTTCGCGTCCGCGCTGACGCCGCTGCTGACGGATCGGACGAGCGACGCCGTGCTGGCGATCCACGTGCCGACGACCCGCTCGGAGGCCGGCGCGGTGGCCGAGGCCGTCGCCGCGACGGTCAAGGCCGCCCGCGCCGGCCAGACCCGCAAGAAGCCGGTCTTCGCGGTCACGCTGGGCGACGCGGAGGCGGCGCGCGAGACCTTCGCGCAGGCCGGGATCCCGCATTTCACCACCGATTCCGAGGCGATCGAGGGCTTCCTGCACCTCGTGCGCTACCGCGAGGCCCAGGACGACCTGATGCGCACGCCGGACTCGCTGCCGCGGGACTTCTCCCCCGATACGGCGCGGGCCCGCTCGATCGTCGCCGGCGCCCTGCGCCAGGGCGCCGCGTGGCTCGACCCGGTGGCGGTGAACGGCCTCCTGCAGGCCTACGGGATCCCGACCGTCCCGATCACGCTCGCCCCCGACACGGACGCGGCCGCGGCGGCCGCGTGGCCGATCATCGCGGCGGGCGGGACGGTGGCGCTGAAGGTCGTCTCGCCGGACATCGTGCACAAATCCGACATCGGCGGCGTCCACCTCGACCTGACCAGCGAGGCCGACGTCGCGGAGGCCGCCCGCAGCATCCTGGCCCGCGCCCGCCGGGAGCGGCCCGACGCCCGGGTCACCGGCTTCGCCGTGCAGCCGATGGTCCGCCGCGGCCAGCGCCGGGAGCTGATCGCCGGCCTCGCTGAGGACGCGGTGTTCGGCCCGGTGGTGGTGTTCGGCCGGGGCGGGACCGCCGTGGAGGTGATCGACGACCGCGCCCTCGGCCTGCCGCCGCTCGACCTGACCCTGGCGCGCGACCTCATCGCCCGCACCCGGGTCGCGCGCCGCCTCGAGGCCTACCGCGACGTGCCGGCGGCCGATCTCGGGGCGATCGCGCTGACGCTGGTGAAGCTGTCGCAGCTCGCCGCCGACCTGCCGCAGGTGCGCGAGCTCGACATCAACCCGCTCCTGGCCGACGAGACCGGCGTGCTGGCCCTCGACGCCAGGGTCCGGATCGGGCGCGCCGAGCGCGGCGACCACGGCAGCGCCCACGGTAGCGCCCACGGCCGCGGCCACCCGCGCTTCGCGATCCGGCCCTATCCGGCCGAGTGGATCCGCACGCTCAACCTCAAGGACCGGACCGTGCGGGTGCGGCCCGTGCGCCCGGAGGACGAGGGCCTGTTCCTGGCCTTCTTCAAGGGTCTCGACCCGGAGGATCTGCGGCTGCGGTTCTTCGGGCCGGTGCGCGAGTTCAGCCACGCCTTCCTGGCCCGCCTGACGCAGCTCGACTACGCCCGCGCCATCGCGTTCGTGGCCACGGAGATCGGGCCGGGCGGCGGCGAGCGCATGCTCGGTGCGGTCCGGCTCCACGCCGACGCCAACCACGAGAGCGGCGAGTACGCGATCGCGGTGGGCCGCGACGCCCGCGGGACGGGCCTCGCCTTCGCGCTGATGCGCCTGATGATCGACTGGGCGCGCTCCGAGGGGATCGGCCGGGTCGAGGGCACGGTGCTGGCCGAGAACCGACCGATGCTGGCGGTGTGCCGCCGCCTCGGCTTCACGCAGGGGCGCGACCCGGACGATCCGGGCCTCGTGAAGGTGCACCTCGATCTCGCAACCGGCTAGCGGCGCGGCGAGGCCCGACCCGGCGCCGGCCGCGCCGGTGCCGGGGGGCGCGGCTCAGTGGCCGCTGTCGGTCGCGTTGCGGGTGGTCTCGTAGAGGAACCACGTCCGCTCCTCGGACTGGTCGATCCACTCCTCGAGCTGCGAGGTGGTCGCCACGTCGCCGGCCTCGTCGGTGACCCCGTGGAGGGTCCGCATGTTGGCGGTGAGGGCCTTGTTGTCGTCGCGCAGCTCCTTGAGCATGTCGAGGGGCGAGACGTACTCGGCATCGTTGTCGGCCACGCGGGTCAGGCTCTTGGCCTGGCCGAGCGAGCGCAGGACCGTGCCGCCGATCTTGCGGGCGCGCTCGTTCACCGCGTCGATGATCTCGAAGATCTGGGCCGACTGCTCGTCCAGCAGCAGGTGGTAGTCGCGGAAATGGGGCCCGCTCATGTGCCAGTGGAAGTTCTTGGTCTTGATGTAGAGGGCGAACAGGTCCGAACTCAGGACCGTCAGGCCCTCGGCGATCGTCCGGACGTCGCTCGGATCGAGGTCGGTCGGGGTGTTGAGGCGCGCGCTCTCGATGCGGCTGCTCGGCTTGGCCTTGGCCATGGTCGTCTCCAATGCGATTCGCTGGCTCGGCGCGCCGCTCCGTCACGCCGCGGAGGGGCGAACGCGCCTTCTGCAGGCCAATGGCCGGCCCGCCGGGATGTTCCGGCGTGCCGAGAATCGCATAGCTGGGTTGGCTTTAGCGGATAGGTTCGACGGATTCCAAACTGCGGTGCTCGGTAACGGGCCGCTCCGGCGACGGCTTCGCCGGTGCGGGCCTGACCGGCGCGGGCCCGACCGTCGCGGCCTTGGCCGCGGCAGCCCGCGCGGGAGCCGGCTTCGCGTCGTGGGCGGCACCGGGCCGGGGCGGGGCCGGCGCGGTGGCGGGGGCCGGCTTCGCGGCGTCCGCGCCCGCCGCGGGCGGGATCGCGCCGGTGGCGGCGGGCTCGGGCGCCGGCGTGTCGAGGTTGTAGATGTCGTCGCGGAAATGCGCCTTCCCGTCCGGCGTGGCGAAGCCGGTGAGGTACACGAAGGTGACCGGAATCGGCTTGGTGAGCTTGATGTCGCGGCGCTCGCCGTCGGCGATGCCGGTCTCGATCTCGATCGGCCCCCAGCTCGTGCCCGGCCCGTTGGGGCCGTCCGTGCCCTGCAGCAGCCAGCCGACCAGCTCCTTCACCTGTCCGACCCGGACGCAGCCGTGGCTGTGGAAGCGGACGCTCGCGGCGAAGAGCGACTTCGCCGGCGTATCGTGCATGTAGACGGCAAAGCGGTTCGGCATGTCGATCCGCACCTGGCCCAGCGAATTGTCGAGGCCGGAATCCTGGCGCAGCGTGTAGTTGACGGCCTTCTGGCCCGCCCAGTCGATCCGGGTCGGGTCGACCTCGCCCGCCGGGCCCAGGATCCGGATGCGGTTCTTGGCGAGGTAGCCCGGGTTCTTGCGCATCGCCGGGATGATCTCGTTCTTCACCACCGAGGCGGGGACGGTCCAGGTCGGGTTGAAGTTGATGTCGGTGATCCGCGTCTCGACGGACGGCGTCGCCTTGTCGGGGGAGCCGACCACCGCGACGTAGCGGCGCGCCACGGCGCCGTTCTCCACCGCCTCCACGGCGGCGGACGGGATGTTGACCACCACGTAGCGCTCGCCGAACGGGAATTTCGAGCCCATCAGCCGGGCCGCGGAGGCGGCGAGCTGGCGCTGGCGCACCGCGGCCGGCACGTTGAGCGCGTTGATCGTGAGCCGGCCAAGGATACCGCTGTCGGGCAGGCCGTGGCGGCCCTGGAAGGCGGCGATCGCCGCCACCAGGGGCGGGTCGAGGCGGTCGTTCGCGGGGGCATCCGCCGGCAGGTCGCCGGTCAGCGTCAGGTGGTGGCGCAGGGCGGGGATCGCCGGGTGGCGCTCGCCGGGCTTGAGGCGCGCGAGATCGTCTGGCAGCCGCTCCCAGCCCCCGGCCTCCGCGAAGGCCGCGTAGCGCTCGGCCGCCCGGAGCGTGTCGAGGAACGTCCGCGGCGTCAGCGTCGGGTTCGGGTCGGCGGAGACCTTGGCGTAGACCAGCGGCGCCGGCTCGCGGGACCTCTTCGCAGCTTCCTGAGGCTTGGCCGGCTGGGACTTGCTCTCGGCCGATCGGGCGTCCGACGCCTTGCTGTCCGACGCCTTGCTGTCCTGGGCCTTCGCGTCCTGTGCCTTCGCGTCCTGCGCCTTGCCCTGCGCCGGGACAGGCTCCGGCGCGGCCTCGGTCGCCCGGGGCTCGGCCGGCCTGGTCTCGGCCCGCTTGGCCTCCGCCGGCTTGCCGGCCGCGCCCTTCGCCTCACCCTTCGCCTCCGGTGCGCGGGGCTCCTGGCTCTTCGCGGTCTCGCCCGCGGCGGGCGGCACCGCGACCGGCGCGGCGAGCGGCGGCACCGGCGCGGGGCCGCCCTGCGCCGCGCCGGTCCCCTGCGCCAGGGCGACGCCGGGCGCTCCGAGCAGGGCCAGCAGGGACAGGCCCGCACCCAGCGCGGCGTGCGGGCGGGCGTGACGGCGGGGCTGGACCGGGACCATACGCAACACTCCCGACGCGCTCAGGCGGCGCGACCGGGCCGGATGATGGGCCGGCGTGGTTACCAATCTCCTCCGACCCTGAAAGCTGGCAGGATCGGGATTCACGATCCCGCAATTGACTCATCCGCGTGTGACGTCGCGGATGTCGGTCGGCGTGAACGTAGCGCTCATACATTCATGCGTTGCTGGCTCCGGCGCCCGCGTCTTTGCGAGCGGAGCGAAGCGATCCAGACGGCGCGACGCCGCCCGTCGTCGCGCTGCCCCGGGTCACTTCGCTCCGCCCGCGATGACGGAGTAGGACACCTTCATCGAAGCGTTCCGTCGGACACCGCGTGGCCGGGCCGCCACGGCTGCCCAGGCCCGGACAGGAGATCGGTCCCCAGCATGCCGGATTCCGGTGATCCGATCCCGAGGACGATGCCCTACCTGCCGCAGCTCGACGGGGTGCGGGCGCTCGCCATCCTGATCGTGTTCGCGGCCCATTGCGGCTACGGCCACGTGGTGCCGGGCGGCTTCGGCGTGACCGTCTTCTTCTTCCTCAGCGGCTACCTGATCACCACGCTCCTGCGGATCGAGCGGGCGCGGACCGGAACGGTGTCGCTTCCCGCCTTCTACCTCCGGCGGAGCCTGCGCATCCTGCCGCCCATGTACCTGACCCTGCTCGCCTCCGGCGCGCTCTACGCGGCGGGGTGGCTCGACTGGATGCCGGTCGCGCCGGCGGCGGTCCTCGGGCAGGCGACCTTCCTGACGAACTATCCCGGCCTGTTCGGCACCGAGGCGGTGCTGCCGGTGCCGCTCTGGAGCCTCGCCATCGAGGAGCACTTTTACCTCGTCTTCCCGCTGGTCTTCCTGCTCTGGCTCGGGCGCCTGCGGCCGCGCCGCGCGGCCCTGGCCTGCCTGGGGCTCTGCGCGGCGGTCCTGGCGATCCGGTGCGTCAACGTCTGGCGGCTGCCGGATTACAGCCTGAACTACAGCTGGACCCACACCCGGATCGACGCGATCCTGTTCGGGTGCTGCCTCGGGCTGTGGAACAACCCGGTGGTCCCGGCCGACCGGGCGTGGCGCCCCGCGCCCTGGCACGTGGCGGCGAGCCTCGCGGTGATCCTCGGGACCCTGGCGGTCCGCGATCCCGCCTTCCGGGAGAGTCTGCGCTACACGCTCCAGAGCGCCGCCCTGTTCTTGCCCTTCGCGTACCTGCTGCACGGCGAGGGACCTCTGGTGCGGCTGCTGGCCAGCCGGCCGATGCGCCGGCTCGGGCTCTGGTCCTACAGCTTCTACCTCGCGCACATGACCGTGGTGGCCCTGGTGCTGCACCTGCGGCCCGGGCTGCACGGCGTCGGCCTGATGCTGGCGGCCTTCCCGGTGACCCTGCTGTGGTGCTGGGGCATGTACGGCCTCGTCGAGCGCCCCTGCGCGCGCCTCCGCCGCCGGCTCCTGGCGGATCGGCCGCCGGAGCCGAGCCTGGCCGAGGACGGCCGCCGGGCCGAGGTCACGCCCGCCTGAGCTTCTCGCGGGCGGCCCTGTGATCGGGCGCGGCCTCGAAGGCCGCCTTGATGGCGTGCCACAGGGGCTTGCGCCGGAACTGCGCGTCGAGCGGCAGCGCCCGCTGCGGCAGGCCGTCGGGCCGCTTGCGGTAGGGGTGGTCGTTCAGCCACGTGTCCGGGTCGTAGATGTCCCAGGTCAGGACGTCGAGGCAGGCGGGCTCGTCCAGCACCACGTCGAGGTAGCGGCGGGCGAAATCGGCCACCATCCGGTCGCGGGTCGCCACGTCGGACGGGAAGGCGCGGTCGTCGATGTCGAGCTCGGTGATCTCGATGCCGAGACCCATCTGGCCGATCTCCCGCAGGAAGCGCCGCAGCTGGCCCTGGTCGATCGGGATCGTGCTGGTGAGGTGCGACTGGAGCCCGAAGCGCCGGATCGGCACGCCCCGGGACCGCATCGCCTCCAGGCGGCGCAGGACCTTGGTGCGCTTGGCCTCCATCCAGGGCACGCCCTGCTCCACCGCGTCCTCGTTCCACGTGCCGGCGGCGGCCGGATCGGTCTCGTGCAGGATCCGGAAGGCGAGGTCGACGTAGCCGGGCCCGATCGCGGCGAGCCAGGGCGAGTCGCGCAGGCCGCCGCCGCGGTCGGGATCGGACTCGTTGCCGAGGATCTCGTTGACCACGTCCCAGGCGACGATCTGGCCGCGGTAATGGCCCGCCACCGTCTCGATCCAGCGCCGCATGAAGTCCTCGGCCTGGACGGCGCTCGCCCGGCCGAGCAGCGGTCCGACCCAGGGCGGCAGCGCCGCGTGCCAGACGAGCGTGTGGCCGCGCATGCGCTGGCCGTTCGCTCTCGCGAAGCGCAGGATGGCGTCGCCGCGGGCGAAGTCGGTCTTGCCCGGCGCCGGCAGGACCTCCTCCATCTTCATCTCGGTGCCGCAGACGAGGATGCCGCATTCCCGCGCCACCGCCTGCCGGTAGGCGGGCGTCGCGTCGAAGCGGTGGAACGGCACCTCGCAGCCGTATGTCAGGCCCTTGGCGGCCGCGGCGGCCTGGAGGCTGTCGGCCGACCAGGACGGCCGGCCGAGGGGACCGAACCCCGCCGGGCCGGCCGCGCGCGCCGCGCCGGCGAGGCCGAGGGCGGCCGCGCCGGCGAGGATCGACCGGCGGTGCGGGAGAGGGGGCATCCGGGTGCTTCGTTCCGTGACGTGCCCGCCACCCTAGCAGAAGCCGCCGCGGCGGCGATCCGCAGGTTCTGCCGGGGCGGCGCGGGACCGCGGCGCGAACTCGCCTTCCGCCCCGGGGCGCCCCATCTGATGGGCGCCCGTCAGCCGAGGATCCGTCATGAGCCAGCACCCCGCGATCAGTCCGGGCCGCAGCGCGGTCGTCACCGGGGCTGCGAGCGGCATCGGGCTCGCCGCCGCGCAGGCCTTCGCCCAGGCCGGCATGAACGTCTGGCTCGCCGACCTGCCGGGCCCGGCCCTGGACGCGGCCCGGGCCGCCGTCGCCGAACTCGCCGCCGTCGAGGTGCGCGCCGTGCCCACCGACGTGTCGGACCGGGGCGCCGTCGAGGCCCTGGCGGCCTCCGTCGCCAAGGGCGGGCCGCCCGCCCTGGTGATGCTGAACGCCGGGATCGAGGCCGGCGGAAAACTGTTCTCCGACGCCGACACCTGGACGCGGATCCTGGGCACGAATCTCGGCGGCGTGGTCAACGGCATCCACGCCTTCGCGCCCGGCATGATCGAGGGCGGCAGGCCGGGGGCGATCGTCGTCACGGGCTCGAAGCAGGGCATCACCACCCCGCCGGGCAACGCGCCCTACAACGTCTCGAAGGCGGGCGTGAAGGCGGTCACCGAGGCGCTCGCCCACGAGCTGCGCAACCGGGAGGGCTGCCACACCACCGCCCACCTGCTGATCCCGGGCTTCGTCTATACCGGGCTCACCAAGGCCCGCGGCGTCGCCGAGAAGCCCACCGGGGCCTGGACGCCCGACGAGACCGTGGCCTTCCTGCTGGAGCGGCTCGCCGCCGGCGATTTCTACATCCTCTGCCCCGACAACGAGACCACGCGCGCCCAGGACGCGAAGCGGATCGCCTGGGCGTCCGGCGACATCGTCGAGAACCGGCCCGCCCTCTCGCGCTGGCATCCGGACTACGCCGAGGCGTTCAAGCGCTACATGGAGGGCTGAACCCCCGGCGGCCCGCTGCCCTGGGTCACTTCGCTCCGCTCGTGATGACGGAGGAGCGAGACCCGCTGCGTGACTGCGCGGGATGCCGCGTTCGCCGTCTTTGCGAGCGCAGCGAAGCAATCCAGGGATCCGCGACGCCGGACCCGTTCACGCGAGATCGGGATACAGGTCGTTCCAGTCCGGATTCATCGCCTCGATCAGCGCGAGCTTCTTCTTCCGTGAGCCCGCCTTGATCTGCTTCTCGCGGGTGATGGCCTCATTCATCGTGGGATAGCGCTCGTACCAGACGAGGCGTTGGCAAGCGTAGCGGCTCGTGAAACCGGGAAGCAGCCCATCCCGGTGCTCGTGGACCCGCCGTGCGAGGTCCGAGGTCACGCCGGTGTAGAGCGTGCCGTTGCGGCGGCTCGCCATGATGTAGACGGCCGGCTCGCGCATCGTGCTGTCCTTCGGCGCCGCCGCGCTGCCCTGGGTTGCTTCGCTGCGCTCGCAAGGACGGAGCGTGGCAGCGTGGACTTGCCCGGATCTGTCCCGGCCGCCCCCTGAACCGGACAGCGCTGGCCTGCGCCCCTCGTCTGGCGAAGCCCTTGCACACGGGCTAGGTCAGTGCGACGCAGCCGCCGCACGAGACCAGCGCACGACAACCGGGAGCCGCACTTGGCCACGATCATCCCCGTCGCTTCCTTCGACTGCGTCGTGTTCGGCGCCACCGGCGATCTGACCGCGCGCAAGCTCCTGCCGGCCCTGTTCTACCGATTTCGCGACGGCCAGATCCCCGAGACCAGCCGGATCATCGGCGCCTCGCGCTCGGAACTGTCCCTCGACGCCTTCCGCGAGCACGCCCGCGACGCGCTCAAGCGCTTCGTGCCGGCGGCCGACCTGTCCGACGACATGCTCCACCGCTTCCTCGACCACGTCGACTACGTCGCGGTGGACGGGGCCGGCGACAGCGGCTGGACCGACCTCGTCGCCAAGCTCGACGAGCGGCCCGACCAGGTCCGGCCCTACTACCTCGCCACCTCGCCCGACCTCTACGGCTCGATCTGCCGCAACCTCGCCGCCCACGGGCTCGTGGGGGAGAAGTCCCGCGTCGTGCTGGAGAAGCCGATCGGCAAGGACCTGAAATCGGCCCGGGCGATCAACGACGCGGTCGGCGAGGTCTTCCCCGAATCGCAGATCTTCCGGATCGACCACTATCTCGGCAAGGAGACGGTCCAGAACCTGCTCTCGCTCCGCTTCGCCAACACGATCTTCGAGCGGCTCTGGACCTCCGACGTGATCGACCACGTCCAGATCACGGTCGCCGAGACGGTGGGGGTCGAGGGCCGGGCCGGCTACTACGACACGTCGGGCGCGATGCGCGACATGCTGCAGAACCACATCCTGCAGCTCCTCTGCCTCACCGCCATGGAGAGCCCGCTCAATCTCGAGGCGAACTCCGTCCGCGACGAGAAGCTCAAGGTGCTGCGCGCCCTGAAGCCGATCACCAGCCAGGACATCCCGCTGGTGACGGTGCGCGGCCAGTACGTGGCGGGCGCCGTCGACGGCAAACCGGTCGAGGGCTACCTCGCCGAGCTCGGCCACGAGAGCCGGACCGAGACCTTCGTGGCCATGAAGGTCGAGATCCAGTCCGGGCGCTGGGCCGGGGTGCCGTTCTACCTGCGCACCGGCAAGCGCCTGCCCCAGAAGCTCTCCGAGATCGTGGTGCAGTTCCGCGCCTCGCCGTTCTCGATCTTCCCCGAGGAGGCCTTCGGCCGCGAGCCGAACCGCCTCGTGATCCGCCTGCAGCCGCAGGAGGGCATGAAGCTCGAGGTGATGACCAAGGACCCGGGGCCCGGCGGCCTGCGGCTGCGCCCGACCGACCTCGACATCTCCTTCGAGGAGACCTTCAAGCAGCGCTACCCCGACGCCTACGAGCGGCTGCTGATGGACGTGGTCCGCGGCAACGCGACGCTGTTCATGCGCCGCGATGAGGTCGAG
This sequence comes from Methylobacterium sp. yr668, assembly GCF_900116245.1. Taxonomy (NCBI): domain Bacteria; kingdom Pseudomonadati; phylum Pseudomonadota; class Alphaproteobacteria; order Hyphomicrobiales; family Methylobacteriaceae; genus Methylobacterium; species Methylobacterium sp. yr668. The sequence goes on from NZ_FOZY01000015.1 coordinate 91,106, forward strand.
GCCGCCTGGGCCTGGGCGGACGGCGTGCTCAAGGCCTGGGCCGACCGGCCCGAGGCGCCCCGGCCCTACCCGGCCGGGAGCTGGGGCCCGACCGCCGCCATCGCGCTGATCGAGCGCGACGGCCGGACGTGGCACGAGGAATTGCGGTAACGACGCGCCGCGGCTCACGGCCAAGCTGCCTTGATACGGTCAAGCCGGATGTGAAATGTGTCGGCGCTGCCGGATACCGCCCCGCCAGAGGGTGGAGACGGCGCAGCACGAGGGATCATCACATGCTGGACCATCATCGGGACGCGGCCGTCCAGGCCGAGCGTCGCCTGGAGCGTTCGGTCGCGGCCGCCCTGCGCGTCATCGCGGCCGCCCACGACGAGCGGCAGGCGCCGCCGGTCACCGCGGCCCGCCGCCGCCTGAGCGAGGTCTACGGCGCCACCCGCCTGGCCCGGCGCCTGGAGCAGGAGCGCCGGACCGCCTGAGACACGCCGTCTTCGCGAGCGTGGCGACGCGATGACGGAGCCTAGACGGCGGCGTCCCAGGTCTCGCTGAGGGGGACGGTTCCGCGGACCAGCCGGGCGCGCAGCACGACGTCGCCCGGCGGCACCGGCTCCGGCGGGCGCCACTCGACGTAGATCCGCCAGCCTCCGGTCTGCGGCACGAAGTTGGCCACCGGATCGTGCAGTGTGCCGGCGCTGGCCGAGACCTCCGCGGCGACCGCGTCGTCGGGACCCTTCGGCAGGCCCGGACCCTCGAAGTCGATGACGCAGAGCCGCCGCCGCGGGTCGGGCGGGTTCGACGGGCGCAGGCGCTGCGCCGAGCCGAGTCGCGTCGACGTCACCCGGGCGAGGGCGGTCTCCGGGATCGCCGGCACGGGCTCGGCCCCCACCGTGGTCAGCCCGTAGCGGACGTGCAGCGGCGCGCCGGGCTGCGCCGGGGCCGCCGGCACGAAGGCCGCCACGATGTTGTCCATGTACTCCTCGCCCGACGGGATCTCGAAGAGCTGCACGGCGCCGTCCGCGAAGGCGCCCCCGGCGGAATCCGGCGCCACCCACAGGCCCGGCCGCGCCTCGTGGCGCGCCTCCACGTCGAGGTAGGCCGCGAAGCTCCGCTCCCGCTGCAGCAGCCCGAAGCCGGCGAGCGGCCGGGCCGCGAAGGCGGAGATCTGCGGCTGCGCCCGCCCGTTGACCAGGGGGCGCCAGATCCGGTCGATCCGCGCCGGGTCGGCCCCGGCCGCGACGCAGAGCCCGTCGGAGTCGTGCACCTGCGGCCGGAAATCGTCGAAGGGCTTGGCGCCCCGGGCCCCGGGCCCGTTCTGGCCGTACAGGAACATGCTGGTGAGCGGCGCCAGCCCGAGCTTCGGGAGCGCCCGGCGCGGGTGGAGCGCCGCGGTGACGGCGATCCGGGCCGGGTCGCCGGGCGCGATCTCGAACCGGTAGGCGCCGGCCACGCTCGGGCTGTCGAGGAGGGAGAGCACCGTGAGGGTGCGCGCCTCCGGCTCCGGCTCGCAGATCCAGTGGGCCACGAAGTCGGGAAATTCCTCACCCTCCGGCGCGCCGGTGCCGATGGCGAGGCCCCGGGCCGAGAGCCCGTATTCCTGGTTGGCCGCCCGCAGGCGGAAGTAGGAGGCGCCTAGGAAGACGAGGAACTCCTCCTGAAAACCCTTCGGCCGCCAGGCGGGCGTGTCCGGGAAGGCGTAGTGCAGGCGGAAGCCCGCGAAGCCGAGATCCGCCGGGAAGCCCTGGCCGGTGAGCCGCGCGCCCAGGTCGAACAGCCCCGTGTCGTAGGGGATCGGCCGCGCGGGCCCCCGGAGCGGCTGGAGGTGGAGCGCCACGCGCCGGCGCTGCAGGAAGCCGCGGTGGAACAGCTGGGCGCTGAAATGCGCACCGAGCCGCAGGCTCGCGTCCGGCCGGAAGGTGATCGCCCGGTAGCCGTCGTAGTCGAGGGCGGCGAGCGCCGGCGGCAGGTCCTCGGGCGGCGGGGCGTAGGGCGCTGCGGCGCGCTGCGCCGCCTGCGCCGACAGGCTCTCGAAGGTCATCGCGTCGCCCTGCGGCGGAAGCGCCGGCCCGGCCCACGTTCTGGACCCATTCAGATCCGTCGCGCTAGGTAGAACCGTGCCGGCAGCCGCGGCCAGGACTGTTCGAAGAACGCGGCGCCGGGAGGGGGGATTGATCCGTTCGGCTTCCGGCGGCCTGGGCTGCCGGCTCGGCTCCGTATCCTCACCCCGCACATCGGTATCCACGGTCATCGGTTCCCGGCCCCGCACGGTCGGGCGGCCGGCAGCCTTCCACGGTCGAGTTCCTCGCGCCATGTCGTCACGCGTCACCTCCTCCGCCGAGCGGTCGCACCGGAACGCGGCTCCCGCCATACCCGATCCGTCGGAGAACGCAGCCTGCCGCGAGGTCTGGACCGACGCGCCGCGCGGCGCCCTGCGCGCCCGCCGCCTCGCCCTGGCCGTCCCGAGCCTCGCCACCGCCGGCGGCCTCGTCTGGCTCGCCGCGCTCGCCTACCCGGCGGGTGTCAGCCCGCTGGCCTGGGCGGTCCTGGTGCTGTTCGGCCTCGTGATGGGCTGGCAGGCCTTCGTCGCCTGCCAGTACGTCTACGGGTTCGTCGCCGCCCTCCTGGGCGACCGGGCAAAATCCGCGCTGGAGCGCCGCTCCGAGCAGGCGGGCGCCGCGGCGGACGGGGCCGGACGCACCGCCGCCGTGGTGGCGATCCACGCCGAGGACGCGGTCGCGGTCTTCGCCCGCCTGCGGGTGATGGCCCGCTCGCTCGCCCGCGCCGAGGCGCGGGGCATCGACATCTTCGTCCTCTCCGACACCCGGGACGGCGCGATCGCCGCCGTGGAGGAGCACGAGTACGCCCGCATCCAGGCCTGGGCGGCCTCCGACCCGGCGCTGCCGCGGATCCGCTACCGGCGCCGGACGGAGAATGTCGGCCGCAAGGCCGGCAATATCGGCGAGTTCTGCCGCACCTACGGCGGCGAGTACGCCTTCATGATCGTGCTGGACGCCGACAGCCTGATGACCGGCGCGGCCATGGGCCGGCTCGTCGGGCTGATGCAGGCGAGCCCGCGCACCGGCCTGATCCAGACCGTCTCGTACGCGGCCGGCCGGGACACGCTCTTCGCCCGCATCCAGCAATTCGCCGTCCGGCTCTACGCGCCGCTGGCCCTGCGCTGCCTGGAGACCTGGCAGGGCCCGGAGGGCAGCTACTGGGGCCACAACGCGATCCTGCGGGTCGAGGCCTTCGCGGAGAACGCGCAGCTCCCGAAGCTCCCGGGCCGGGAGCCGCTCGGCGGCGAGATCCTCTGCCACGACATCGTCGAGGGCGCGCTGATGGTGCGCGCCGGCTGGGAGGTGCGGCTGCTGCCCGAGATGGGCGGCACCTGGGAGGAGATGCCCACCAACCTCGTCGACCTGCTCGGCCGCGAGCGCCGCTGGTGCCAGGGCAACCTCCAGCACCTGCGGGTGCTGCCCTGGGCGGGCCTTCACGGCGCGAGCCGCTGGCACCTCTTCGTCGGCATCCTCTCCTACGGGGTGCTGCCGCTCTGGATCGCCTTCCTGGGCCTCGCCGCGTGGCAGGCCGCCCGGACCGGCGATCTCGGCCTCCTGGCCTACGGTCTGACCGGGCAGGGCGCCGCCGCCCACGCGCTCGCCGCCCTCAGCGTCGCCGTGCTTGCCCTGCCGAAGCTCCTGAGCCTCGGCCACGTCCTCGCCTCCGCGGAGCGCCGGGCGGCCTTCGGCGGCGCGCGGGTGCTGCTCGCGAGCGCCGCCCTGGAGCAGGCGGTGTGGGTGGTCCTGTGGCCGGTCCTGACCCTGTTCACCGCCGGCGCCGTGGTCTCGACCTTCTTCGGCCGGGTGGTCCGCTGGGAGACGCAGGATCGGGACGACCGGCAGGTCTCCTGGGCGGAGGCGTTCCGGCTCCAGGCCGACGCCGTGGTGGTCGGCGCGCTGATGGTGCTCGCCCTGGTCCTCGTCGGGAACCCGTGGCTCGCCCTCTGGCTGGCGCCGATCGCCCTGGCGCTGCTCACGAGTCCGGCCCAGAGCGTCTGGACCAGCCGCGCCGATCTCGGCCGCGCCGCCCGGGCGCGGGGCCTGTTCCTGAACGCCGACGACACCGCGCAGGCGCCGGAACTCGCCGAACTCGCCCAGCTGCGCGGCCTGCCCGCCGCGCCGACCCCGCACCGCCCCGCCGCGCGCGAGCCGGCGATCTGGCTCGCTGCCGACGAGGCCTGACGGGGCGCGCGAACGCGCGGATCCGCGTCCGTCATCCCGGCTCTTACGGCCAAGCTGCCACAGTGTTGCCATCGAGTCACGGGCGGGCGGAACCGCCCCGGCTGGGCGGTTTCAGGCTTGGATTTGAGGCGCGAGCGTTTACCCCTTGGCGAGGATCGGCACGGCATCGTGCCGCGGTCTTCGCCGCGTTCCCGCCATAGTCCGCGCCTGCCCCGAGAGGCTTTGATGCGTCGTTTTCTCCCCGCCCTGATCGGGCTTCTCGGCGCGGCCGCCTGCGCCGCGCCGGCACTGGCCTACGAGATCGACCCGCTGACCCGCCAGCCGCTGAACGACGCGCTCACCGTGCGCGTCCGCCCGCAGGCCGTCGAGACCGTCGCGGTGCCGGTGGCCAACGCCGCCCTGAACCCCGCCGACCCGCTGAGCGCCGACGCGGCGGTCCCGCAGATGTCGGCGATCCCGCGCGAGACGGTGGCCTATAACGGCCCCTACGGCGCCGGCACGATCGTCGTCTCCACCGCCGAGCGGCGGCTCTACTACGTGCTCGGCGGCGGCCAGGCCCTGCGCTACGGCGTCGGCGTCGGCCGGCCGGGCTTCACCTGGGGCGGCGTGCAGACCATCACGATGAAGCGCGAGTGGCCGGATTGGCGCCCGCCGTCGACCATGCTGAAGCGCCGGCCCGACCTGCCGCGCTACATGAAGGGCGGCCTCGAGAACCCGCTCGGCGCCCGCGCCATGTATCTCGGCGGCTCGATCTACCGCATCCACGGCTCCAACGAGCCGGAGACGATCGGCACGGCCGTCTCGTCGGGCTGCATCCGCATGACCAACGACGACGTGACGGACCTCTACACCCGCGCCAAGGTCGGCACGAAGGTCATCGTCCAGCGCTGATTCCTTTTCGGAGCTTCGACGAGGGGGCCGGCCGCGAGGTCGGCCCTTTTTGCGTTTCGTAGGGTTTCCGGTCGATGGCTTCGGCACAGCCGTCTTTGCGAGCGGAGCGAAGCAATCCAGCGGCGCCACGCCTGCAGAGGTCGCGCTGCCCTGGGTCACTTCGCTTCGCTCGTGATGACGGGATAGGCACATCAACCGAAGCGTTCAAACGGAAACCGGATCACGGCAGCGTCACCAGCGCGTCCGGGCGCTTCACCTCGATCTCGACGAACGCGATCGGGTGGTCGGACCCGTTCATCACGTCGTGTCGGATGCCCGCCGGGCGCATGTACGATTGCCCGGCCGCGAGGGCCGTCTCGTTGACCGCCGCGCCGTCGTGGACGCGCAGGATCCCGTCCACCAGCATCACCACGAAGTAGGGCCAGCCGTGCTCGTGCCAGCCGGTCACGCCGCCGGGCGGGAAATCCCAGCGCGTGATGCGCACGGCGGCGTCGTCCTGCTGGATCGTGGGCGTCGCGGGGATGGTGCAGGCGAAGGCCATGGCGGCTCCGAAGGTGCGGGCTGACGGGTGCGCGGCTCGACGCCGCCGTCATCACGAGCGCAGCGAAGCGACCCAGGGATGCGCGACGCCGAAAATCGTGGCGCCACTCTGGATTGCTTCGCTCCGCTCGCAAAGACGAGGCTCGGGGCCGGAGTGAGCGGGAGCGGCTGCCCTCAGTGGCAGCCGCACGAGCCCGACCCGCAGCCCCCGCCCTGCTTCACCGGGGCGGTGCGCGCGGTCTCGCGGTCGAGGCCGCGCTCGGCGAGCTCGCCGAGATAGGTGTTCCAGCGCGTCTCGTACTCGCGGCCCAGGGTGTGGAGGTAGCCCCAGCCGTAGATGCCGGTGTCGTGCATGTCGTCGAAGCCGAGCTTCACCGCGTAGTTGCCGACCGGCTCCACCGCCAGGATGGCCACGGCGCGCTTGCCGCCGATCACCTTCCGCTCCAGCGGCGAGTGGCCCTGCACCTCGGCCGAGGGGCTCGACACCCGCAGGTACTCGGCCGGCAGGGCGTAGCGTGCCCCGTCCTCGAAGGCGACGTTGAGCACCCGCCGGTCGGCCGACAGGCGGATCTCGGTCGGCCACAGATCCTCGCTCACGGGTCACACTCCTCACGCAATCTGGGACTGCGGCGCGGGATCGGCTTGCCCGCGACCGCCGGTGGCATCATATGCCGGACGATGCTCGATGACAGCTCCCTGACGCCGCAGACGTCCGTGGTCGGCGCGCCCGCCGGGCCCGCGCCGCTGATCGACCCGTTCCAGCGGGCGATCTCGTACCTGCGCATCTCGGTGACGGATCGCTGCGACCTGCGCTGCGCCTACTGCATGTCCGAGCACATGGAGTTCCTGCCCAAGCGCGACCTGCTGACCCTGGAGGAGCTGGACCGGCTCTGCGGCGTGTTCATCGCCCGGGGCGTGCGCAAGCTCCGGATCACCGGCGGCGAGCCGCTCGTGCGCCGCGACATCATGCACCTGTTCCGCCGGCTCTCGCGCCACCTCGATTCGGGGGCGCTGGAGGAGCTGACGCTCACCACCAACGGCACGCAGCTCACGCGCTACGCCGACGAGTTGGCGAGCCTGGGCGTGCGCCGGATCAACGTCTCGCTCGACACCCTCGACCCGGACAAGTTCCGGGAGATCACCCGCCGCGGCGACCTGAAGGTGGTGCTCGATGGCATCGCGGCGGCGCGGGCCGCCGGGATGAAGGTGAAGATCAACGCCGTGGCGCTGCGCGACGTCAACGCCGACGAGATCCCCGGCATGATCGCCTGGGCCCACGGCCTCGGCATGGACATGACGCTGATCGAGGTCATGCCGCTCGGCGAGATCGAGGCGGACCGGACCGACCAGTTCCTGCCCCTGTCGGTCGCCCGGCAGCGCCTGGAGACCCGCTACACCCTGACGCCGCTGCCCGACCGCACCGGCGGCCCGGCGCGCTACGTGCGGGTCGAGGAGACCGGCGGGAAGCTTGGCTTCATCACGCCGCTGACCCATAATTTCTGCGAGAGCTGCAACCGGGTCCGCCTGACCTGCACGGGCCAGCTCTACATGTGCCTCGGCCAGGAGGATTCGGCCGACCTGCGCGCGGTCCTGCGCGCCTCCCAGGACGACGCGGTGCTGGCCGCGGCGGTGGTCGAGGCGATCACCCGCAAGCCCAAGGGCCACGACTTCGTCATCGAGCGCCAGCGCCCGGCCGCCGTGCCGCGGCACATGAGCGTGACGGGGGGCTGACCGCCTCCGTCTTTGCGAGCGCAGCGAAGCAACCCAGGGCAGCGGGCCCTTCCCGACCGTAGCGCATCCCTGGATTGCTTCGCTGCGCCCGCAATGACGGACGCGCTCACATCTCCTCGTCGGCGTAGCGGGCCTGCTGCCGCCCGCGCTGGCCGGATCCCCGCCGCGGCGCGCCCGCGCTGATCCCCGCCACCAGGTCGGCGATGTGGCGGAGCGTCTCCACGGAGAGCGCCTTCTCGCCCTCGCCGCGGCCCTGCGGGATCAGCGCCTTGGCGAAGCCGAGCTTCTGCGCCTCCTTCAGCCGGGAGCCGGCCTGCGCCACGGGCCGGATCGCCCCCGACAGGCCGATCTCGCCGAAATAGACCGTCTCGGGCGGCAGCACGGCCCCCGACAGCGACGAGACCAGGGCGGCGGCGACCGCGAGGTCGGCCGCCGGCTCGGTGATGCGCAGGCCGCCCGCCACGTTCAGGTAGACGTCGTGGCTGCCGAGCCGGATGCCGCCGTGGGCCTCCAGCACGGCGAGCACCATCGACAGCCGGTTCGGGTCCCACCCGACCACGGCGCGCCGCGGCATGCCGAGCGAGGAGGGCGCCACCAGCGCCTGGATCTCCACCAGCAGCGGCCGCGTGCCTTCCATGCCGGCGAAGACCGCGGTGCCCGCCGCCTGATGGTCGCGGCCCGCCAGGAACAGGGCTGAGGGATTCGGCACCTCGCTGAGGCCCGCGTCGGTCATCTCGAACACGCCGATCTCGTCGGTGGGCCCGAACCGGTTCTTCACGGCGCGCAGGATGCGGAAATGGTGGCCCTGGTCACCCTCGAAGGAGGCGACCGCGTCGACCATGTGCTCCACCACGCGGGGACCGGCGATCTGCCCGTCCTTGGTGACGTGGCCGACCAGGATCACCGCCGTGCCGGTGGTCTTGGCGAAGCGGATCAGCGCCTGCGCGGAGGAGCGCACCTGCGTGACCGTGCCGGGGGCCGATTCCACCGTCTCGGTCCACATGGTCTGGATCGAGTCGATGATCGCGAGCGCGGGCGGGCGCCCCTGGCTCAGGGTCTCGACGATGTCCTCGACGTTGGTCTCGGCGGCGAGCTGGACCGGGCGCGCGCTCAGGCCCAGCCGCTCGGCCCGCAGGCGCACCTGCCCGACCGCCTCCTCGCCCGAGATGTAGGCGACCCGCTCGCCCGTGCCCGCCATGGCGGCCGAGGCCTGCATCAGCAGGGTCGACTTGCCGATGCCGGGATCGCCGCCGAGCAGGATCACCGAGCCGCGCACGAAGCCGCCCCCGGTCACCCGGTCGAGCTCGCCGATCCCCGAGGGGATGCGCGGCGCCTCCTTGGCCTCGCCGGTCAGGCCCTCGAGGGGGAAGACCCGGCCGCGGTTGCGCGACGGCCGGGTCGCGGCGGGACCCGACTGGCCGGGCGCCGAGGGCGCCTCCTCGACGATCGTGTTCCAGCCGTTGCAGGCCTCGCAGCGCCCGCGCCAGCGGTTGTAGACCGCCCCGCAGGACTGGCAGACGAAGGTCTGGTGGATCTTGGCCATTCGGGTCCGGGCGCCGGCCGTCCGGCGTTTCAGGGGGAGTCGCGTCAGCCTACATAAGTTCGAACATACCGAGAACCCAGCCCGGTCAGGATCTCGTACCCGATCGTGCCGGCGGCGCGGCCGACCGCGTCGATGTCGAGGCTGTCGCCGATCAGCACCGCCTCCGCGCCGCGCCGGGCCGCGGGTGCCGCCGTGACGTCGAGGATGATCAGGTCCATGGAGACGAGGCCCAGGATCGGGCACGGGACGCCGCCGACCAGCGCGTGGCCGCGGCCACTGATCGCCCGGGGGACGCCGTCGGCGTAGCCGAGCGAGAGCGTCGCCAGCCGGCTCGGCGCGGCGGCGGTCCAGCGGCCGTTATAGCCCGCGGTGGCACCGGCCGCGACGCCGCGCACCTGCGCGATCGCCGCCTCCAGCCGCACCACCGGGCGCATCGGGTTCGCGGCGCCCGGCGTCGGGTTGCCGCCGAACAGGGCGTAGCCCGGCCGCAGCAGATCGTGCCGGGCCCCGTCGAGGAAGATTCCCGACGAGTTCGCCAGCGAGGCCCGGAGCCCGGGATAGGCGGCCCGGACCCGCGCGAAATCGGCGATCTGCCGGGCGTTGACCGGGTCCTCCGGCTTCTCGGCGCTGACGAAGTGGCTGAGGAGCAGGTCGATCCCGGCCGCCGCGATCCGCGCGTCCCCGGCTAGGTCCAGCGCCTCGGGCACCGACAGGCCGAGCCGGTTCATGCCGGTATCGACGTGGAGCGCCGCGGGCGGCCGGTTCCCCGGGAACGCTGCCCAGTCCGACAGCTCCTCGACGCTGCCGAGCACCGGGCGCAGACCGTGGGCCGCGAAGGCCGCCGCGGCGCCCGGGGGCAGGCCGTTCAGCACGTAGATCGCGGCCTCCGGCAGGGCGGCCCGGGCGGCGACGCCCTCGGACAGGTGCGCGACGAAGAAGGTCCGGCAGCCGGCGGCCCACAGGGCCGGCCCGACGCGGCCGACGCCGCAGCCGTAGGCGTCGGCCTTCACCACGGCGGCGCAGTCGGCGCCTGCGCCGCGGGCCGCCAGGATCCGCCAGTTGGCCGCGATCGCCCCGAGGTCGATCGTCAGCCGGGCGCCGTGGGCGCCGATCTCCGTCACAGGTCCGGCCTCGGACACGCGGAACGCCTCCATCCATTCGCCACCGGGAGTCCGGACGCGCGGACCGGACCCCGGGCGCGACCCATAGCACCGGGACGGTGCCCGGGTGGAGCCGGGCATTCCGCGCGGCGGCGCGCGCCACGGTGATCGGCGCGTCCGATGCACGGTCTGATGCACGGACGGCACAGGCGCGCGATCAGGCGGGCGCGCCAGGGTGACGGCCGAGGTCGGGCTTGGTATAAATCCGCCGCGGCCCGGGGGAGCCGCACGGCCGACGCGCTATCCCCGCGGGTACCAAAAAGCTCAACGATGCCGTTTACCGTCCTGGATCTCGCCGTGCTCGGCATCGTCGCGGTCTCCGCGCTGCTCGCGGCCGTGCGTGGTGTGACCCGCGAGGTCCTGGCGATCGTCGCCTGGGTGGCGGCCGCCGCGGTCGCGTGGACGCTCCACCCCATGCTGCTGCCCACCGTGAAGCAGCACGTGAACAGCGACACCGTGGCGCTCGTCGCCTCGATCGCGGCGATCTTCCTCGGCACCCTGATCGTCGTGTCGATCATCACGGTGAAGATCTCCGACGTCGTGCTCGACTCGCGGATCGGCGCGGTCGACCGCTCCCTCGGCTTCCTGTTCGGCGCGGCCCGCGGCTTCCTGATCTGCGTGATCGGCTGGGTGTTCCTGTCGTGGCTGGTGCAGGGCAAGGTGCCGGACTGGGCCGCCCAGGCCCGCACGCGCCCGATGCTGGAGAAGTCCGGCGACGCCCTGGTGGCGCAGCTGCCCGAGAATCCGGAAGGCTTCCTCAAGCAGTTCAAGAAGCCGAAGACCGGCGCGCCGCCGAGCGATTCCGCCGACGCCCCGGCCGAGACCGACGCGGCGCCGCAGCGCCGGACCGAGACCGCGCCGACCCCGACGCGACGCTGATCTGCGGTATTCGCCGTAGGTCTTGTCGCGCGGAACGCCTAGATAGCGGTTCCGGTGGTGTACGGATTGCTTCCGCGACGACCGGCGCGCCGGCCCGTCGCCGCCGGGATCTGTGAGTGATCGACAGCCCCATGTCACACGCCGCCGCCTCCACCGACACCTTCGATCTCGATCTTGACGGCGACACGCTCCGCGAGGAGTGCGGCGTCTTCGGCATCTTCGGCCATCCGGACGCCTCGGCGATCGTCGCGCTCGGCCTGCACGCCCTGCAGCACCGGGGCCAGGAGGCGGCCGGCATCGTCTCCTTCGACGGCTCGGTGTTCCACTCCGAGCGCCGCCCCGGCCTCGTCGGCGATTCCTTCTCGGACGGCGACACGATCGCCCGCCTCAAGGGCCGCGCCGCCATCGGGCACGTGCGCTACTCGACCACCGGCGGCACGATCCTGCGCAACGTCCAGCCGCTCTTCGCCGAGCTCGCCAGCGGCGGCCTCGCGGTCGCCCACAACGGCAACCTCACCAACGCCCTGTCGATCCGCCGCGACCTCGTGCGCGACGGCGCGATCACGCAGTCGACCTCCGACACCGAGGTGATCCTGCACCTCGCGGCCCGCTCGCGGAAGCCGCGGATCATCGAGCGGTTCATCGACGCCCTGCAGGCGATTCAGGGCGCCTACGCGATCGTGGCGCTGACCAACAAGAAGCTGATCGGCGCCCGCGACCCGCTGGGCATCCGCCCGCTGGTGCTGGGCGAACTCGACGGCCGCTACATGCTGGCCTCCGAGACCTGCGCGCTCGACATCATCGGCGCCCGCTTCGTGCGCGACATCGAGAACGGCGAGATCGTGGTGATCTCCGAGGAGGGGATCGAGTCGATCCGCTTCGCCGACGCCGTGCCGATGCGGCCCTGCATCTTCGAGTACATCTACTTCGCCCGGCCGGACTCGGTGGTGAACGGCAAGAGCGTCTACGCGGTGCGCAAGGCGATCGGCCGGGAGCTGGCCCGCGAGGCCGCGGCGCCCGCCGACATCGTCGTGCCGGTGCCGGATTCCGGCGTCCCGGCGGCGCTCGGCTTCTCGCAGGAGACCGGGATCCCGTTCGAGATGGGCATCATCCGCAACCACTATGTCGGCCGGACCTTCATCCAGCCGACCCAGTCGGTGCGCGAGCTCGGCGTGCGGATGAAGCACTCGGCCAACCGCGCGGCGATCGAGGGCAAGAGCATCGTCCTCGTGGACGACAGCCTCGTGCGCGGCACGACCTCGGTGAAGATCGTCCGGATGATGCGCGAGGCCGGCGCCGCGGAGGTGCATTTCCGGATCGCCTCGCCGCCGATCACCTACCCGGACTTCTACGGGATCGACACGCCCGAGCGGGAGAAGCTGCTCGCCGCGACCCACGATCTCGAGGCCATGCGCAAGTATATCGGCGCCGATTCGCTGGCCTTCCTGTCGATTCCCGGCCTCTACCGGGCGATGGGCGAGGAGGCGCGCAACGCGGCCTGCCCGCAATACACCGACCACTGCTTCACGGGCGACTACCCAACGGGCCTGACCGACCTGTCCATCGCCGGCCCGAAGCGCTTCGCCATGCTGGCCGAGGCCGACTGACAGGATCCGGCCGTTTCGCGCGATCGGGCATCCCCTGCGCGCGGAAATGCGCTAGGTCCTCGCCATGGCTGAGTCTCAGAGAATCCTGGAAGGCCGCGTCGCGGTCGTCACCGGCGCGTCCCGCGGCATCGGGCGCGCCGCCGCCCTCGCGCTGGCCGGGGCCGGCGCGCACGTCATCGCGGTGGCCCGGACCGTGGGCGCCCTCGAGGAGCTCGACGACGCGATCCGCGCCGCCGGCTCCAGCGCCACCCTGGTGCCGTTCGACCTCGCCGACTACGACGCCATCGACCGCCTCGGCGCGGCGATCAACGAGCGCTGGAAGCGCCTCGACATCCTGGTCGCCAATGCCGGCATCCTCGGCGCGCTCATGCCGATCGGCCACATCACCCCGAAGATCTGGGGGCAGGTGATGGACGTGAACGTCACCGCCAACTGGCGCCTGATCCGCTCCCTCGACCCGCTGCTGCGCATGTCGGACGCGGGCCGCGCGATCTTCGTCTCGTCGGGGGCGGCCTCGAAGTGCCGGCCCTACTGGGGGCCCTACTCGGTCTCGAAGGCGGCGCTGGAGGCCCTGGTGCGGACCTACGCGGCCGAGAACGAGAGCACGGCGATCCGGGCCATGCTGCTCAATCCCGGCCCCCTGCGGACCGGCATGCGCCGCTCGGCCATGCCCGGCGAGGACCCCGAGACCCTCCGGACGCCCGAGGAGCTCGCCCCCCATTTCGTGCGGCTCGCGGCGCCGGACTGGGCCGAGACCGGCAAGCTCTACGATTTCCCCACCGACCGGGTGCTGAGTTTCCGCGCACCCGAGTGAGCCCCTGCGCTGCTATTCGAACGCACATCCCACCGCCTGCCTCATCCTGAGGTGCCGGAGCGAAGCGGAGGCCTCGAGAGAACGGCCCGGAGGTCGCGCGATCCCTGGAGCCCTCCTTCGCGGTCCGCTCGCGCGGGCATCTCGGGATGAGGGGTTGTATGGGACGGGCCTGATCTTCCTCTCTGAGTTCATCACGATGATCGACGTCCGCTGCATCTGCGCGATCGGCCTGCGAGGCCAGCTCGGCCTCAACGGCCACCTGCCCTGGGAGGGCAACACCGACCCGCTCTTCGTGGAGGACGTCACGCGCTTCTTCGCCCTCACCATGGGCCACGTGCTGATCGCCGGGCCGAAGACGGTGGCCTCGGTACCCGAATTCGCCTTCAAGGACCGCACCATCGACGTGATCCGCAGCCACGAGGATCCGGAGGCGGTGCTCAAGCGCTATCCCGGGCGGCGGATCTTCGTCGGCGGCGGGATCGCGGTGTGGAACGTCTACGCGCGGTACATCCAGAACTGGGACATCACGCGCCTGCCCTACGACGGCGAGGCCGACCGCTGGTTCGACCCCGCCTGGCTGGTCGGCGGGCCGCTGCGGACGCCCTGAGCGGCACCTTCCTGCGGGCCGGCGCGTTGGCGCACGCGTCGCGTTTCCGGAGACCACGATGAGCGCCCCCAGCTACCGCTTCGGCATCGAGGAGGAGTACTTCCTGGCCGATGCCGAGACCCGGGGGACGCCGCGGGGCGACCTCGCCGCCTTCCACGCGCGGGTCAAGGCGGAGCTCCCCGAGACGGGCCGCGAGCTGGTCGCCGCGCAGGTCGAGGTCTGCACGCCGCCGCTCACCGACGCGGCGGCCGCCCGCGACAACCTCGGCGGCCAGCGGGCGCAGCTCGCCGGGATCGCGGCCGAGAACGGCCTCCGGCTGCTGGCCTGCGGCACGCACCCCCTCGCGCGCTGGTCGCGCCAGACCGCCACCGACGGCGCGCGCTACAAGGGCATCCTGTCGGATGTCGGCATCGCGGCGCGGCGGGCCCTGATCTGCGGCATGCACGTCCACGTCCAGGTTCCGGACCCCGACGCCCGGGTCGACCTGATGAACCGGCTGCTGCCGTTCCAGCCGCTGCTGCTCGCGCTGTCGGCCTCCTCGCCGTTCTGGCAGGGCGAGGCGACGGGCCTGCGGGCCTACCGGCTCAGCGTCTTCGGGGAATTGCCGCGCACCGGCCTGCCGGAACTGTTCACTGACTCGGACGCCCACGCGCGGTTCGTCGCCATCATGACCCGGTCGGGCGCCATCGCGGACGCGAGCTTCCTGTGGTGGTCGCTGCGGCCCTCCATCAAGTTCCCGACCCTGGAGCTGCGCATCGCCGACGCCTGCACGCGCCTCGACGATTCGCTCTGCGTCGCCGCGCTGTTCCGCTGCCTCGTACGCCTGTGCGCGCGCCGGCCGGACCTCCATGCCGGGCTCGACGGCGTCTCGCGGGCGCTGGCCTCGGAGAACCTCTGGCGCGCCCAGCACAGCGGCGTCGCCGCGTCCCTGATCGACGAGGCGCGCGGCGAGGCCGTGCCGTTCGCCGAGGCGCTGGAGGCGGTGCTCACGCTGGTGGCCGAGGACGCGGACGCTCTCGGCTGCGCGGCGGACGTGGCCCGCGCGCGGGCGATCGTGGCCGAGGGGACCAGCGCGGACGGGCAGATCGCGGCCTACGAGGCCGCGCTCGCCGCGGATCAGGACGAGCGCGCCGCGCTGGCGGCCGCGGTGGACTGGATCGCCGACGCGGCGCGCTGAGCACTGCCGCATCCGCGCCGTCATCACGAGCGGAGCGACGTGACCCGGGG
Source organism: Methylobacterium sp. yr668 (assembly GCF_900116245.1). NCBI lineage: Bacteria > Pseudomonadati > Pseudomonadota > Alphaproteobacteria > Hyphomicrobiales > Methylobacteriaceae > Methylobacterium > Methylobacterium sp. yr668. Next base: position 106,334 of record NZ_FOZY01000015.1, read on the forward strand.
TGCCGCGACCTCGACCAGCGCGGCGCGACACTGGGTTGCTTCGCTCCGCTCGCAAGGACGACAGGAGCTCGGATCAGCCCTTGTCGAACGGGTTCTGCGAGGTGCGCAGGGACAGGCGGATCGGCGTGCCCGGCAGGTCGAACGCCTCGCGCAGGCCGTTCACGAGGTAGCGCGTGTAGGATTTCGGCAGGGCGTTGAGCTGGTTGCCGAACAGCGCGAAGTGCGGTGGCCGGCTCTTCACCTGGGTAGCGTAGCGGATCTTGATCCGCCGGCCCGACACCGCCGGCGGCGGGTTGCGGGAGGTGGCCTCGTTCAGCCAGTCATTGATGCGCGAGGTCGAGACGCGCCGGTCCCAGACCTCGGCGGCCTGCACCACCGCCTGCATCAGCTTGTCGACGCCGTCGCCGGCGAGACCCGAGAGCGGCACGACACCGACGCCGCGCACCTGCGGCAGCAGCCGGGTGCAATCCTCGCGGAGCTGCTTGAGCAGGCCCGGCTGGTCGGCGACCAGATCCCACTTGTTGAGGCCGATCACCAGGGCGCGGCCCTCGCTCTCGACGAGGTCGACGATGGTGAGGTCCTGCTTCTCGAACGGGATCGTCGCGTCGAGGAGCACCACCACCACCTCGGCGAAGCGCACCGCGCGCAGGCCGTCCGAGACCGCGAGCTTCTCCAGCTTGTCGTCGATCCGGGCGCGGCGGCGCATCCCGGCGGTGTCGTGCAGCTTGATCCGCCGCCCGCGCCACTCCCAGTCCAGGGAGATCGAGTCGCGGGTGATGCCGGCCTCGGGGCCGACGAGCAGCCGGTCCTCACCGAGCATGTTGTTGATCAGGGTCGACTTGCCGGCATTCGGGCGGCCCACGATCGCGACCTTCAGGGCGCGGCCGCCGGGGGCGTCGTCGTCGGCTTCCTCGTCCTCGTCGCGCTGGGGCAGGGCGCCCTTGAGCGCCTCGTGCAGCTCGCCCAGGCCCTCGCCGTGCTCGGCGGAGAACGGGATCGGGTCGCCGAGCCCGAGGGTGAAGGCCTCGTAGGCGCCGGCGAGGCCGGCGCCGCCCTCGGCCTTGTTGGCGATCAGGATCACCGGGCAGCCGGCGCGGCGCACCAGCTCGGCGAAGGGCTGGTCGGCCGGAAGCACGCCGGCGCGGGCGTCGATCACGAACAGGACCACGTCGGCGGCGAGGATCGCCGCCTCGGTCTGCATCCGCATCCGGCCCGTGAGGGTCTTCTCGTCGGCCTCTTCCAGGCCGGCGGTGTCGATCACCCGGAACTGGAGGCCGCCGAACGCGACGTCGCCCTCGCGCCGGTCGCGGGTCACGCCCGGGCGGTCGTCGACCAGCGCGAGCTTCTTGCCCACGAGGCGGTTGAACAGGGTCGACTTGCCGACGTTCGGCCTCCCGACGATCGCGACGGTCGGCATATCCATGGTGGTTCTCGAGACAGTCCGGACGATGAAATCAGCGCGTGATCGGCGGCGGCGGCGCGGCGGGCTCGGGCTTGGCCGCGGTCACCGTCACGGGACCGCCCGCCACGATCGCCGCGTAGACCTCGATCCGCTCGCGCAGGTTCCGTGGCGTGTCGGGATCGGCCACGATCTGGTCGAACCAGCGGCTGGCGTCCTCGTAATCGCCCTTCTTCAGGGCGGCGAGGCCCAGCATCTCGCGGGCGGTGTGGCGGAACGGGGTCCCGGCCGCGAGGCCCTGGAGGTTGGCGAGCGCCGGATCCGGGTTCTGCCCGTCGAGGCGCAGCAGCGCGGCGCGCAGGCGCGCGAGGTCGCGCAGGCCGTCGCCGAGGCCGGTATCGTCGGCGAGCTTGTCGAACTCCGCGGCCCCGGCCGCCGGGTCGCGCTTGCCGGTCTCCGCCGCGGCGCGGAACCGGGCGAGCAGGCGGTAGCCGGCCGGACCCTGCGCCTCGAGGGCGTCGAAGGCCTTGTCGGCCTCCGCGACCTTGCCGTCCTTGGCGAGGCGGTTGGCGTCGTCGAACTGCACCGAGGCCACCTCGGCCGCCGCGCGCTGCTGGGCCTGCCAGTAGCGCCAGCCCGCGACGCCCGCCACCAGGAGCACGGCGAGCGCGATGATCACGCCGCTGTAGCGCTTCCAGATCTGGAGGATCCGGTCGCGGCGGTAATCCTCGTCGACTTCGCGGAGGAACTCGTTGTTCTCGGCCATTCTATCCCGGCCCGCATGATCTCAGCGGGCCACCTCGTCGCGTTCGGGCCCCGCGCCTAACACACGGGCGCCGGGTTGGCGACAGGCCATGTCTCGGGGCCGCCTCGTGTGTCGTCTCGGGGGGCGGCTCAGGCCGGGGTGCCCGGCCAGACCGGCACGCCGATCACCGGGTAGTGCAGGTAGCGGGCGAAGACGAACCACGCGGCCGTGCCGATCACCAGGGCCAGGACGTCGTTGCGCCATCCCAGCGGGGCCGCCGCCGGACCGCCGTGCTGGGCCGCGACCGCCCCCGGGGCGAGATTCCGGCGCTTGGCGCTGATCCGGGCGGTCACCGCCCAGGCGAGGAAGCCGCCGAACAGCAGCATCGAGCCGAGATCGCCGTTGGCGAGGAGGTGCGCCGTCGCCCAGATCTTCACGGCGAGCAGCATCGGGTGCTTGGCCTTGGCGCGGATGTGGCCCGGCAGGTAGGCGGCCGCGAGGCACACGAAGGCGGCCCAGACCAGCGTCAGGGCGAGGTGGCGCGTCCAGACCGGCGGGTCCCAGACCGGGATGTAGCCGGCGAGCCGGTAATCGTGGAAGCCGATCCCGATCAGCACCAGTCCGAGCAGCGACAGGGCGGTGTAGCCGAGCTTGTAGCGGCCCTCGCCGATCCGGCCGACGATCGCGGCGCGGCGGGTGCGGGCCATCGAGAAGGCGTGGGTGCCGAGGAACAGCACCAGCCCGAGGATCAGGAGAACCATGGATGACTTTCGGTCGGGCCGCGCGGTCGGTCGGCGGCAAGCACTCTGTAACGGTTCTCAAGCGAATCTCCGCCTGTTTGTCCAGGCGCGGCCGGGACGCAGCCGGATGGCGACCATGGGCTGGGCGGACGGGATCGCCGGACGGACGCGCGCCGCGCGCCCAACCGGCTCCGGGACGGCGGCGCGCCGGATCCTGCCGACGCTTTCCCTGGCGCTCCCCCTGGCGCTATCCCTGGCGCTCCTCGCGCGCGTTGCCGCGGCCGCGCCCGAGCCGCCGCTGTCGGCGCTGACGCTGGTCGGGCCGCCCGCGCTCGTCTTCAAGGCGGGGCGCGACGCCTGCGACGGCGCCGACGTGCCCGACGCGCCGGCGCGCGCCTTCCGGGACGCGTCGGGCGCGGTGGCGCTCTACGGGATGCATTACCGCAACCGGGCGCTGCGCGGTCCCGACCTCGAGCATCTCAAGATCGACTGCGCGGTGGTGCTCGATTCGGGCGAGAAGCCCGACCCGGCCGCCTACGACGACCGCTCCTGGATCACCGCCACCTGGACCGAGGACGGGAGCCGCGTGGCCGCGCTCCTCCACCACGAGTACCAAGCCAACGAACATCCCGGCCGCTGCCCGGCGGCCAGCTACATGGCCTGCTGGTACAACACGATCACGGCCGCCGCCTCGACGGATGGCGGCCGCAGCTTCAAGCGGCAGAGCCCGCCTGTCGTGGTCGCCGGGGCGCCGTTCCGGCAGGAGATCGACCAGGGCCGCCACCGCGGCTTCTTCAACCCGTCGAACATCGTCGCGGACGGGACGTGGCGGTACTTCCTCGCCTCGACCACCGGCTGGACCCGACCGGGCAGCGGTCAGGAGGCCGGGGTCTGCCTGTTCCGCAGCGACGACCCGGCCGATCCGACCCGCTGGCGGGCCTGGACCGGCACCGGCTTCAACGCCGCCTTCCCGGACCCCTACCGCGCTGCCCGCCCGAACACGGCGACCTGCCGGCCGGTCGGGCCGTTCCCGGGCCCGGTCGGCGCCGTCGTTCGACACCGCGGCACGGGCGCCTGGATCGCCGTGTTCATGGCCAAGGCGGGGGAGGGCTTTCCCCGGTCGGGCTTCTACTGGACCACCTCCCGCGACCTGATCACCTGGGACAGCCCGCGCCTGCTGCTCGAGGGCGCAACCCTCTACGACGACCCGTGCGCGGCGACGGCGCCGCTCCTCGCCTACCCGTCGCTGCTCGACCCGGACGCGCGCGGCCGCAACTTCGACGACGTCGGCGACCGGGCGCTGCTGACCTACGCGAGCCTGCGCACGGAGGGCTGCACTATCACCTCCGACCGCGACCTGCTGCGCCGCCCGGTGGCGATCCGCGTCTGGCCCTGATCCCGCTCGACCGGCGCGGCCCCGCCGCGCGGAACAGCTTCCCGAGCCTCGGCCGCATCCCGTCCGACCGGACCGCGGCGGCCGACGTGGCGGAGGCCGAGGCGACGATCGCCGCGTCCTACCAGACGCGGCTCTACTGAGGCGGCCGGCCGAGTGCCACCGTGTAGGACGGGCCGGCCGCGACGGAGCGCCCCGGGAGGCCGATCCGCTGGCAGAGCACGGTGCCGAGGGTGACGCTCAGCATCAGCACGGTCGCGGAGAGCAGGAGCGTGGTCGCCCGGGCATAGGCGCGACCGGCATGGATCAGCAGGCAGCCGAACGCGAAGATCGCGACGGCCTGGAACAGGTGCTGCACGGGCGACGTCCTCTCTGGCGGCGGACGCGCGGTCCGGGCCGGCCGGGATCGAGCGCCATCGTCTCCGAGCGGCGTGAAAACGCGGTTAACGTCGGGTATAGCTGGCTCCGGAGTCGCCCGCTCGGAGAGGAATCCGCATGTCGCGTTCGAGGGTTCCGGAGGCGCAGAGCCGCCCCGACGGGACGGGGGTGATCCCGTCCCACGACATGGCGATCCTGGGATCGGGCGCCGTCGGCGCGGGGGCGATCGGGGCGTCGGCCCTGGGCGCGCTGGCCCTCGGGGCCGCGGCCCTCGGCGTCGTGGCAGTCGGCGCCTTCGCGATCGGCCGCCTCTCGGTGGGCCGCGCCCGGGTCGGCACCCTGGAGGTCGGCTCGCTGGAGATCGACACGCTCACGGTGCGGTCGGTGCGGATGCCGGACCGCGGCTGAGCCGCGGCGCCGGGGACCGGCGCCGGGAGGAATGCGAGGAGGGGAGCGATGACCGATCGGAAACCGCCCTTCCGGCCCGCGGACGCGGTCGACGCCCTCGGCGAGGTCGAGGGCGATTTCGTCCTGCCGCTCTGCCTGCCCGGATCCAACCTGCTGATCGGCGAGGACCTCGCCATGCTGGTCCTCGACACGATCCACGGGCAGCGGGTCGGCCTGCCGCTGAGCCAGCAAGGCGCGGCTGACCTCCACGCGGTCCTGGGCGAGGCCCTGCGGCTGCTGCAGGCGCGGGACCGCGGCCCCATCCAGTAGGGCGCGCGCCGGCGAAAGGCTTCGTTGAGGCGGCCGGGATAGACAGGTCCCGGTTCCTCTCCGTGGCGGCCGATGCGCGCTCCGTTGCTTCTCCTGCTGCTGACCTGCGCCGCCCCCGCGCAGGCCCGGCCCGCCACCTTCCTGGCGGTGCACGCCGTCGGCATGGCCTCGCTGCCGCCGGTCCCGCCCGCGCCTGCGGCCGTGCCCGCGCCCGCACCGGTCGCCGCCGACGCCCGCGCCCGCTACCTGCCGCTCATCGCCCGCGAGGCCGCCGGCACCGGCCTGCCCCTCGCGGTGGCCGACGCCGTCGCGCGGATCGAGAGCGGCTACGATCCCACCGTCGTCGGCAGCGTCGGCGAGGTCGGTCTGATGCAGGTCCGCCCGACCACCGCGGCGATGCTCGGCTTCCGCGGCACCGTCGCCGAGCTGGCGTCGCCGGAGATCAACGTCCGCTACGGCGTCCGCTACCTCGCCGAGGCGTGGCGCCGGGCCGACGGGGACCTCTGCCGCGCCCTGATGAAGTACCGGGCCGGCCACGGTTCGGAGGCGATGTCGCCGCTGTCGCAGCTCTACTGCGCCCGCGCCCAGGCGATCCTCGGCAACCCGGAGGCGCGCGTCGTCCGGGTGAGCGCCCGCGTGGCCGCGCCGGACCGCCTCGCCGCGCGGCCGACGGGCCCCGTCCAGCGGACCCGCGTCGCCGCCGTCCCGGCGAAGCCGATGTCGTTCTGGGAGGCGCACCGGGCGCGCATCGCCCGGCTCAACGCCGCCGTGGTGTCGCGCTGGCGGGCCCGCGGCTGGTCGGCCGCGCCCGACGGGTCCTCCGGCGAGCCGGCCGGCGGCTAGCGCCCCTCACGCCTCGGCTTCGGCCTCCGGCCCGTCCGAGCGCGCGCCGCGGGCGACCTCGCGCATCGCCGTGTCCGGGAGCGGCCGCTGGAGCCGGAGCGCCTCCGCGGTCGGCGCCTCCAGCCACGTCGCCCATTCCTCCGGCTTCGTGAGCAGGACCGGCATGGCCTTGGGATGGACCGGCCCGACGACGCCGTTCGCCTCGGTGGTCAGGAAGGCGAAGAGCCGGTGCTCCGCGGCGACCCGGTCGGGGTTCTCGCGCTTCGTGCCGCGCACGCCGGTCCAGGGCCGCCAGATCCCCGCGAAGGCGAAGAGCGGCCGGTCCTCGTCGAGGGCGAACCAGACGGGCGTCTTGCGCGGCTTGGTGTCGGCGTACTCGCTGAAGGCGGTGACCGGCACGAGGCAGCGGTGGGCGACGCCGAGCCAGGGCCGCCAGTGCGGGCTCGCGGCGTTGCGCACGTTGGTGATCGGGTGCTCGCCGAACGCCTTCGGGCCGGGCATGCCCCAGCGCATCATCGCGAGGTCGCGGCCAGTCGCGCCGTTCAGGACCACAGGCGCCAGCTGGTCGGGAAAGATAGCCGGCAACAGCGGGAGGTTTCCGGTGCGATCCTCCGCGATCTCGAAGGCCCGGCGCAGGTCCGCCGGGCCGGTCCGCAGGCTGTAGAGATTGCACATGGACACCCCGCGTGCTCGGTGAGCGCGTTGCCGGCTCTACACGCTTTCGGGACGCCGCGCCCAGCCCGGCGGAGAGGGGCGTCCCGGCCGATCGCCGACCGGGACGCCGCCGCCTCAGCTCAGGTGGAACACCACCTTCACGCAGCCGTCCTTCTTGTCGCGGAAGGTCTTGTAGAGGTCCGGGCCCTCCGCGAGATCCTGCGAGCGGTGGGTGATCAGGGAGGTCATGTCGATCTTGCCCTCCTGGATCAGCTTGGTCAGCGGCTCGAGGTAGCGCTTCACGTGCGTCTGGCCGCTCTTGAGGGTCAGGCCCTTCTGGACGATCGAGCCCATGTTGACCGGAATCGGGCCGCCGTAGACGCCCGGCACCGAGACGATCCCGCAGGGGCGGACCGCCTTGATGGCCTCGGCCAGCGCGTAGGGGCGCTCGGTGGCGGTGAGCTTCTCCTGCACCGTCGACAGCATGCCGGTGAGGCCGCCGTGGCCGGCGCTCGCCTCCATGCCGACGCAGTCGATCACGCCGTCGGCGCCCTGGCCCTTGGTGATCTCCTTGATCCGCTCGAACACGTCCTCGTTCATGAAGTCGATGACGTCGGTGGCGCCGGCCTTCTTGGCCAGGGCGATCCGCTCGGGCACGGTCTCGATGGCGATGATCCGCCCGGCCCCCATGATCTTCGCGGACTGGATCGCGAAGATGCCGACCGGGCCGGTGCCCCAGACCGCGATCGTCTCGCCGCCCCGGATCTCGCAGTGCTCGGCGCCCTGCCAGCCGGTGGGCAGGATGTCGGTAAGGAACAGGACGGATTCGTCGTCCATGCCGTCCGGCACCTTCATGGGCGCGACGTCCGCCATGGGCACGCGCACGTACTCGGCCTGGCCACCCGCGTAGCCGCCGGTGAGGTGCGAGTAGCCGAACAGGCCGGCCGTCGTGTAGCCGAACTGCGCGGCCGCCATCTCGGCGTTGCGGTTCGACCGCTCGCAGACCGAGAAGTTGCCGAGCTTGCACTGCCGGCATGCACCGCAATTGATGTTGAAGGGCACCACGATCCGGTCGCCCTTCTTGAACTTGGTGAAGCCCTGTCCGACCTCGACGACCTCGCCCATGAATTCGTGGCCGAGGACGTCGCCGCTCTTCATGGTCGGCATCAGGCCGTCCATCAGGTGCAGGTCCGAGCCGCAGATCGCGCAGCTCGTCACCTTGATGATGACGTCGCGGGAATCCTCGATGACCGGATCCGGGACCGTGTCGCAGCGGATGTCGTTGCGGCCGTGCCAGCACAATGCCTTCATGGCGTCGTCTCTCCGGAAGCTCTCGGGATTGCGGCCGTCTCGGCCGCTCTCCCGTAAAGCCCGCTTCGGCACGGCCAAGTTCCTGCGACGCCGTCCGGGCGACCGCGGCGAAGGGGTTTACGAATGTTTCACGTGAAACAGCCCCGTTCACCGTCGCTTTACGACTCGCGCCGGCCCGGTCCGGATCAGGCGATCCCGTCGATGCCGATGCCGAGCTGCTCGGGCCCCCGGAGCGACGCGCCCGGCCGGTAGGGCGGCGGATCGACCGCGAGCCGCGGGGCGACGAGGCGGCGGCTCAGCGCTACCAGGGCGATCTCGGCCTCGAGCCGCGCCAGGGGCGCGCCGACGCAGTAGTGCAGGCCCCCGCCGAAGCCGAAATGCTCGATGTCGCCCCGGTCGGGATCGAAGCGGTCGGGATCCGCGAACCGGTCGGGATCGCGGTTCGCGGCGGCGAACATCAGGATGACGGGTGCCCCCTTCGGGATCATCTCGCCGGCCACCGCGATCGCGCCGAGGGCCTTGCGGGTCCGGAAGTGCACTGGCGGCTCGTAGCGCAGGACCTCCTCGATCAGCCGCGGCGCCCGCTCCGGATCGGCCCGGAGCCGCTCCAGCTCCTCGGGGTGCCGGAGCAGGGTCAGCATGGCGTTGGTGATGAGGTTCACGGTGGTCTCGTGACCGGCGACCAGCAGCAGGACCGCCGTCGACAGGAGGTCGAAGTCGCTCATCTGCTTCCGGCCGTCCGGACCGGGGGCGGCAAGGCCGCTCAGCATGTCGTCGGCCGGGCGCCGCCGCTTCTCGCGGATGAGGTCGCGCATGTAGGCGGCGATCTCGTCGAAGGCGCCGACGATCTGGCGCCGGGTCGCGTCGTCGTGGCGCGCGTCCGGCTCGACGGCCGTGGCGAGCTGCGTCGCCCAGGCCTGGAACCGCGGCTCGTCCTCGCGCGGCACGCCGAGCAGCTCGCAGATCACCGTCACCGGCAGCGGGTAGGAGAGGTCGCTCACGAGACAGACCTCCCGCCGGTCCCGGCAGGCGTCGATCAGGCCGTCCACCTCCCGGGCGATCCGCGGCCGCAGCGCCTGAACCCGCGCGATCGAGAATTCCCGCATCACCAGACTGCGCAGCCGGTCGTGGTCCGGCGGATCGCGGAAGATGAACGGGCGGTGCGTGGCGCTGATGCGGTTCTTGATCGGGTTGAGGATCAGGTCCTTGAGCGGGTTGCCGGTGCGGGGCCGCCGCGGCGGCGGCAGATCCTCGGAGCTGAGCCGCGGGTCGAACAGCAGGCTGCGGATCGCCGCGTGCGTGGAGACGACGTAGCTGCCGTCGCGCTGGCGGGAGACCGGCTGCTGCCGCATCCGTCGATAGAGCGGGTACGGATCGGCCCGGTTGGCCGGATCCATCACGGCGGCGAACAGCGCGTCGTCAGACATGGACGGTCTCGGCGGAAGGCCGCGCCGGGGCGGCTCGGTGCGGCGGCGGGAAGCCCGGTGCCGCCATCTCGACGCGCGGCCGGTCGGTGGCGTCGGTGATCGGCGGGAACGGGTCGCCGGCCGTGATCGCCTCCGCGTAAGCTGGCAGCCAGCGGGCCTGATCGAACGAGACGGCCGCGATGCTGCGCCCGGCGCGGCCGTAGACGGCGAGGAAGCGCCGGGAGGCCCGCGAACCCTGCACCACCGCCACGGAATCGGCGCCGTCGGGGAGGCCGACCAGCTTGATGTTGATCCCGAACTGGCTCGACCAGAAGGCCGGCAGGTGGCCGTAGGGGCGCTGCTCGTCGGGCCCGGCCAGCATGTTGCTCGCGGCGTGGGCGGCCTGCTCGACGGCGTTGCCCCAGTGCTCCACGGCGATCAGGCGATTGCCGTAGAGCGGGATCGGCCACCGGGCGACGTCGCCCGCGGCGTAGATGTCCGGGCAGGGCACCCCGTCGGCGTCGAGGACCCGGCAGGCGGCGTCGCAGGTCACGCCGCCGGCATCGGCGCGCAGGCCCGCGCCCCGCAGCCAGCCCGTCGCCCGGGTCGCCCCAAGGGCGGCGATGACGAGGTTGGTCTCGACGGTGCTGCCGTCCGCCAGCCGGGCCCGGGCGACGTGCCCCGCCGCGTCGCCCTCGAACGCCCGCACCATCGTGCCGGGGCGGAACGTGGCGCCGGATTCGCGCAAACGCTCGGCGATCACGCCGCCGACGAAGGTCCCGAGACCGCGGGCGAGGGGCGCCGCGTTCGGATCGACCAGGGTCACGGGCAGGCCGAGGTCGCGCAGGCAGGAGGCCGCCTCGCAACCGATCAGGCCGCCGCCGACGATGAGCACCTGCCGCGGGCGCGCCAGCAGGGCGTCCCGCAGGGCGGCCGCGTCGTCGCGCCCGCGCAGGGTGAAGATGCCGGCGAGCCCGCCGCCGGTCTCGGCCGGCCAGGGCCGGGCCTCGGCGCCGGTGGCGATGAGCAGGGCCTCGTAGGCCAGCGCCGACCCGTCGGCGAGCCGGAGCGTGCGGGCTGCCCGGTCGAGGGCGACGGCCGGGCTCCCGAGACGCCAGCGGGCGCGCAGATCCGCCAGTTCCGGCAGCCGGGTCGCGTCGGCGGCGAGTTCCCCGGCGAGCACGTGCTTCGACAGGGGCGGCCGGTCGTAGGGCCGGTACGGCTCGGCGCCGACCAGCGTGAGCGGGCCGTCGTACCCGCCCCGCCGCAGCGTCTCGGCGCCGCGCAGGCCGGCGAGGGAGGCGCCGACCACGACGATGCCGGCGGGTTCGGCAGTCACGGCGCGTCTCCGTCGTCCGGGCCGGCCTGGAGGCTGATGGCGCGGACCGGGCAGGCCTGCACGGCCCGCTCGATGGCGCCGCGGCGATCGGCCGGCGGCGCGGGATCGTAGAACAGGATCTCGTGGCCGCGGATCGCGAAGGCGTCCGGCGCGGCGTAGCAGCACTGGGCGTAGCCCTGGCAGCGGTTGAGATCCACGACGACCCGGAGCGCCGCGGTGTCGGAGGTCGGCATCACGCCGACCTCGCCAGCCGGCGCGCGGTCCCGGCATCGGTCCCGGCGCGCGCGAGATCGTCCAGAGCCGTCAGGATCGACGCCATGGCGTCCCGGGCCGCGAAGGCGTCCCGCAGCGCCCCGGCGCGCGCCCGGAAGTCGGGCTCGCCGAGCACCCGCGCCACCGCGGCGCCGACCGCCTCCGGGGCCGGCGCGTTGGTCCCGAGGTTGATCCCGACGCCGGACCAGCCGATGCGCGCGTTCACCTCCGCCTTGTCCTCGGTCAGGCCGGCCGACACGATCGGCACGCCGGCGGCGAGCGCCTGCGAGACGCTGCCGTAGCCGCCGTTGGTCACCAGCACGCTCACCCGCGGCAGCAATTCGCGGAACGGCAGGAAGCACGACACCCGGGCGTTGGCCGGGACCGGAACCTTCAGCGCGTCTACCGGGCGGCCGCCGGTGGTGGCCAGGACCAGCAGATCGTCCCGGTCGGCCAGGGCGGTCAGGGTCGGCTCGACCAGCTCGCCGAAATCCGCGTTGGCCAGCGTGCCCTGGGTGACCAGCACGACGGGCCGGCCCGCCGCGTTCGCCGCCTCCAGATCGGGCCACCAGTCCGGGAGCGGCGCGGGCGGCGTCGGCGGATCGAGCAGGCCGATGAAGCGCAGGCCGGGCGGCAGGGCGCCGTACTCGTACTCGAAGCCCGGTACGGTCGGCTGCAGGAACAGGTCCGGCAGGACCACGATCGAGTGGGGCAGGGACGCCGGCAGGGGCGGCAGGCCGAGCGCGGCGAGCTTCGCGTCCGTGTAGGCCCGCACCGGGTTGACGAAGGCCGCGTCCATGCCGGCCTTCAGGGTCGCGTAGCGGACGAGATCGTCCCGGTCGCGGGCCGGCGGCAGGCCGAGGCCCACGGGCGCGCGGTCGGGCCGGTCGAGGAACAGGATGCTGACGTTGACGGTCACGATCGGCGGCCGCGGCGCGCTGTCGAGCAGCAGCGGCAGCGCGCCCAGGAACATGCTGCCGGCCAGGATCACGTCGGGCGCCTCGGCCGCGATCAGCGCCCGCAGGGCGGCGGCCTGAACTGGCATCGGATCCACGAACCGCCGCTCGAACTCGCGGCGGTAGCGCTCCGGGCCGGCCGGCAGCTCGGTCTCGCGGTACTCGGCCGCGTGGTTGTCCGCGTAGGGCGTGAAGCGCAGGCTCGCCGCTTCGACCTTCGGCCGGAAGGCCGGGTCGGTGAGCACGAGGACGTCGTCCCCCCGGGCTGCCGCCGTCCGACCGATGGCGAGGAGCGGGTTCACGTGGCCGGTGAGCGGCGTCGCGGCGATCAGGATCTTCATCACGGCCTCCTCGAGCGCCGCCGGTCGGGCCGGCGTCGCTCCTGCTCGGGTGCCGGCGCCTTCACGCGCGGGTGCCCCGTGGCCCCCGGCGCGCCGGACTCACAGGGGAAATCGCGGCCGGTCCAGCGCAGTTACACAACCCCAAGGTGCTTGGTGCGGCGCCGCACCATGGCATCCGGTTGAAGTCCGACGCAATATCGGAGTGTCACAGGCCACAGCGATCGTGCGGCCTGCCGGATCTCGGCGCGTCCACCGTTCGGATGACGCGTCACCGGCGCCCGACCGCGACGGCCGGCGGCGCCGTCAGTCGACCACGACGACCCGGTTCGGCAGCTCGTCGGGATCGCCCGGGCCCGCGGGGAGGTGCTCCGCCAGGCAGGCCCCGACGCGCGCGACCGCCGCCGTCAGGCCGTCCTCGATGGCGCCGCGCCCGAGCGCCGGTATGAGCTCGGCGAGGATCCCGTCCCAGGCGGAGGGCGGGATCTCCCGCAGGACGCCGAGATCGGTGACGATCTCGGCGTGCCGCTCGGCGAGCGACAGGTAGAGCAGGATGCCGGTGCGCCGGCGCGTCAGGCTCAGGCCGCGCGACCAGAAGGCCCGCCGGGCCGCCTCCCGGGCGCGGGCGCGGCGCAGGCGGCGCGGCACCAGGGCCATGCGCAGCCGCTCGTTCTGGCTCGCCGCGAGGATCGCCGCCACGAGGGCCGCCTGCGCCAGCAGGATCGACGCAGCGCTCCAGGCGGTCAGGGCGATCAGCGGCCAGGGCAGGACCAGCGCCGCGACGAGGGCGGTGAGCAGCACGATCGAGCGGTAGGCGCCGGCGCGCCGGCTCACCATCACGACGATCTCGCCGGAGGTCCCGGCCTCCGCGCGCCCGACCGCCTGGGCGAGCCGCTCCCGCGCTTCCGGAGTCAGGACAGCCGCGCGTCTACCAGTCACCGGAGGCCCCTCCGCCGCCCGACGAGCCGCCGCCGCCGGAAAATCCACCGTCGAAACCGCCCGAGGAGCCGCCCGACCCGCCGTCCGAGAAGCCGCCGCCCCACCCGCCCGAGCCGGGCCCCGGCAGGATGACGAGGCCGCCGGACCTCGACCGGCCGCCGCGGCTCATGCGCCACGCGACGAACACCACGATCAGGAGCAGGACGACGAAGACCGCCACCTGGGCGGGATCGACCTCGTCGGACCGCACCTGCGGCTTGCGCTGCCAGTCCTGCGCGTCGCCGGCCAGGATCGACAGGATGCCGTCGACGCCGGCGTCGAGGCCGCCGAAATAGTCGCCGGTCTTGAAGCGCGGCGTGATGGCGCCGGCAATGATCACCTTGGACAGGGCGTCGGTCAGCGCCCCCTCCAGGCCGTAGCCGACCTCGATCCGGACCTTCCGCTCGCTCGGGGCCACCAGCAGCAGGACGCCGTTGTTGGTCTTGGCCTGCCCGAGTTTCCAGTCCCGGAACAGGCGGTTGGCGTAGTCCTCGACGGTCGTGCCCTGCAGGTTCGGCACCGTGGCGACGACGACCTGGTCCGAGGTCTTGTCCTCGTGCGCCTTGAGCTTGGCCTCGAGGGTGCCGCGCTGCTCCGGCGTCAGGATGCCCGCCGCGTCGACCACGCGCCCGGTCAGCGCCGGGAAGGTCAGCTCGGCAGCCATCGCCCCGATCGTGGTGATCGTCAGGCACGCCGCCAGGACGGCGAGCGACAGGACGTGCCGCACCCGGACGGGCACGGCCCGGCTCGAGGTCCGGCCCATATACGCCACCCTAGAACTTCACGTTCGGCGGCCGGTCGGCGTTCGGCGTCGCCGTGAAGGTCTCCATCGGCTTGGCGTCGGGGTACAGCACGGCCGCGATCCAGCGGCCCGGGATCGTGCGCACCTCGGTGTTGTAGGCCTGGACCGCCGTGATGTAGTCGCGCCGCGCCACCGCGATGCGGTTCTCGGTGCCCTCCAGCTGGGATTGCAGGGCGAGGAAGTTCTGGTTCGACTTGAGGTCGGGATACCGCTCCACCGTCACCAAGAGGCGTCCGAGTGCGCCCGAGAGCTGGTTCTGGGCGTCCTGGTACTCCTTGAACTTCTGCGGATCGCTGACCGTGGAGGCGTCGACCTTTACGCTGGACGCCTTGGCGCGCGCCTCGGTGACGCCGATCAGCACGTCCTTCTCCTGCTGGGCGTAGCCCTTCACGGTCTCGACGAGGTTGGGGATCAGGTCGGCCCGCCGCTGGTACTGGTTCTGCACCTCGCTCCACGCGGATTTGGCCTGCTCCTGCAGCGTCGGCACCCGGTTCACCGCCCCGCAGCCGGAGAGACCCGCGGCCACCAGGATCACCGAGAGCACGCCGAGGAGGCGCGCCGCGGGCGATGTCCGGCGCACCGCGCCGGCCGTCAGCGTCGTTCCCATATCGTCCCCCATCTGCCGGCCGAGACTCGGCCGCTTGATCACGAGCCCGAGAGATAAGGGCCGGAACCGCCAAGGTAAGGCCCTCGCCCGACGGGTCTTGAAGGTTTGTGGCACGGCCCGCTAAGGGCGTCGGCAACGGACCGGGCCGGCGCACGTTCGGACCCTCGAGCCGATGGTCCGGCCGAAGACCGATCGGCGCGGCGCCGCGGAGGCCGGGAATGGATGCAGCACTCGCCGACGATGTCAGGGCCGCCAGCGCCGACGCGCGGCGCCACGCTCGGGCGTACCGGGCGCCGTCCGGCAAGGACGCGCTGCCCTGGTCGGTTATCGCGACGTTCGACGCCCGGGTCCGGGGCCACCTCGCCCGCGATCCGCGGATCGAGGACGAGCGCGACCGCGTCCTGATCGCCGCCGTGAAGCTCGCCGAGACACCGGTCGAGGAGGGGGACGAGAGCGTCGCCGCGGCGCGCGCCCACCTCGTCGACGCGATCGACTACCTGGAGCAGGCTGTGCTGCGCTTCGGCCTCGTCAACCGGGAGGGGGCCAAGGCCGGTCTCGGCACCTACGGCCAGCCGGTCGGATCCCGCGATTGACGGCGCGCCCGCAACGAGCCGCCGGATGTCCGCCGACCTGCCCGCGGCCGCGACCCAGAGCCGCCTCGACCTGAAGACGCTCCGGCTGTTCGCGGCCATCTGCGCGGAGGGGACCCTGAACGGCGCGGCCCGCCGGGCGGCGATCGCGCCCTCGGCGGTGAGCAAGCGCCTCGCCGAGCTGGAGCACGCGCTGGGCTGCACCCTGCTCACCCGCGAGCCGCGCGGCATGCGGCTCACCCCGGCGGGCGAGACCCTGCTGCACCACACCCGCCGGATGCTGGCGAGCGCCGAGCAGATCGCCCTGGAACTCGCCGAGCACGCCCGGGGCGTGCGCGGCTTCGTGCGGGTGCTCGCGAACCTCTCGGCCATCGTGGAGTTCCTGCCCGAGGACCTGCAGGCGTTCCTGGCGGCGCAGGACGGGATCCGGGTCGACCTGGAGGAGCGGCCGAGCGGCGGCGTCGTCGCCGGCGTCGAGGAGGGCTTCGCCGATCTCGGCCTCTGCGCGGACAACACCGACACCCGCAGCCTCACCGCCTACCCGTACCGGAGCGACCGCCTCGTCCTTGTGATGCCGGCCGGACATCCCCTGAGCGGCCGCGGCGCCGTCGCGCTGGCCGACACACTCGACTACGACCATGTCGGGCTGCACGCGGAGAGCTCGATCTACGCCGCCCTGCGCGACGAGGCCCGGCGCCTCGGCCGGCCGCTGCGGCTGCGCATGCACGTCCCGAGCTTCGACGCGATCTGCCGCATGGCGCAGGTCGGGCTCGGCCTCGGGACCGTGCCGGAGCGCGTCTACGCCCTGCTCGGCCCCCCGATGCGGCTCGCCGCGGTGCCGCTCACCGATCCCTGGGCCGTGCGCACGCTGCGCCTCGTGGTCCGCCCGGGCGCCCTGTCGCCGGCGGCCGCCCTCCTGCTGGAGCATCTCCGGGCCGCCGGTCGCTGAGCGTGCGTTCTCCTGCGGCGAACGCACGGTGGTGCATGGCGTTTGGACTTGGCTACCGGAAGAGCCCTATCTCCGGGGCAACAAACGATGGAGGAAAGCCGTGTCCGGTCCGCTCAGCGGTATCCGCGTTCTCGAGCTCGGTCAGCTGATCGCCGCGCCCTTCGCGACGCGGCTGATGGCCGAGTTCGGCGCCGAGGTCATCAAGGTCGAGCCCCCGGGTGAGGGCGATCCCCTCCGGAAGTGGCGCAAGATGCACGAGGGCACCTCGCTCTGGTGGTACCTGCAGTCGCGCAACAAGAAGTCGATCGCCGTCAATCTGAAGTCGCCCGAGGGGCTCGACATCGTCAAGCAGCTCGCCGCGAGCGCCGACGTGGTGGTCGAGAACTTCCGTCCCGGCGGCCTGGAGAAGCTCGGCCTCGGCTGGGACGTGCTCTCCGCCCTCAACCCGAAGCTCGTGATGGTCCGGATCTCGGGCTACGGCCAGACCGGCCCCTACCGCGACCGGCCCGGCTTCGGCGCCATCGGCGAGTCGATGGGCGGCATCCGCTTCACCACCGGCAGCCCGGAGGCCCCGCCGGCCCGGGTCGGCGTCAGCATCGGCGACACCCTTGCCTCGCTCCACGGCGTCATCGGCGCGCTGATGGCCCTGCTGCGGGTCAAGACCGGGCAGGGCGCGGGCCAGGTCATCGACGTCTCGCTCGTCGAGAGCGTGTTCAACGTCATGGAGAGCCTCGTCCCGGAATACGACCTGCTGGGCGAGGTCCGCACCCGCACCGGCGGCGCCCTGCCGGGCATCACCCCGTCGAACACCTACCCGACGCGGGACGGCGGCTACGTGGTCATCGCCGGCAACAGCGACCCGATCTTCCGCCGCCTGATGACGGCGATCGGCCGGCCCGACCTCGCGGACGACCCGGCGCTGCGCAACAACGAGGGCCGCTCCAGGCAATCCGCCATGCTGGACGGCACCATCGCCGACTGGTCGAAGACGCAGACGGTCGAGGAGGCGCTCGCCGCCCTCGACGCCGCCGACGTGCCGGCCGGCCGCATCTACTCGGTGGCCGACATCGTGGCCGACCCGCATTATCAGGCGCGCGACATGATCCTGCAGGCGGAGCTGCCCGGCGGGACCGCGGTGAAGATGCCCGGCATCGTCCCGAAGCTCTCCGACACGCCCGGCGAGGTCCGCTGGCAGGGGCCGGCCCTCGGCGCCCACACCGATTCCGTGCTCGCCGAGCTCGGTCTCGACCCGGCGCGCATCGCCGCGCTGCGCGAGAAGGGAGCCGTGGCATGAGCGGCGACGCGCTGATCGTCCAGGAGGTCGCGACCCGCGACGGCTTCCAGATCGAGCCGGTCTTCGTGCCGACGGCGGAGAAGATCCGCCTGATCGACGCCCTGGCGGCGGCCGGCTTCAGCCGGATCGAGGTCTCGTCCTTCGTCTCGCCGAAGGCGGTGCCGGCGCTCGCCGACGCGGCCGAGGTCTTCTCCGGGATCCGGCGCCGGCCCGGGACCGTCTACGTCGCCCTGGTGCCGAACCCGAAGGGCGCCGAGCGGGCGCTCGCCGCCAGGGTCGACGAGATCAACCTCGTCGCCTCGGTGAGTGAGACCCACAACCGCGCCAACATGGGCATGAGCCCGGCCGACTCGATCGCCGGCTTCGCGCGGATCATGGATTCGGTGCGCGGCGCCCCGCTCAGCACCAACGCCACGGTGGCGACCGCCTTCGGCTGCCCGTTCGAGGGCGACCAGCCGGCCGACAGGGTCGTCGCGCAGGTGGAGCGCTACCTGTCGCTGGGCGTCGACGGGGTGACGCTGGCCGACACGACCGGCATGGCCAATCCCCGGCAGGTGAGCCGCCTCGTCGCGCGGGTCCTGCCCCTGGTCGGTCCCGGGCGCCTGACGCTCCACTTCCACAACACGCGCGGCCTCGGCCTCGCCAACGTGCTGGCGGCCTACGACGCGGGCGCCCGGCGCTTCGATGCGGCGCTCGGCGGCCTGGGCGGCTGCCCGTTCGCGCCCGGTGCCACCGGCAACATCTGCACCGAGGATCTCGTCAGCATGGCCCACGAGATGGGCCTGCCGACAGGCCTCGACCTCCCGGCGCTGATCGGCCTGTCGCGGGACCTGCCGCGCCTCGTCGGCCACGACGTGCCCGGCCAGGTCGCCAAGGCCGGACGGCCCTGCGACCTGCATCCGGCCCCCGCCCGGGCGGCCTGAGACTCTGTCAGCTCCTGCATCCTTGAGCCTTCTCGTCACGACGGAGATCCCGCTCGCGCCCTCATCCTGAGGGGACGGAGCGCAGCGGAGGCCTCGAAGGAGGCCTCCAGGGATCGCACGTCCGGCTGGACGCCTCCTTCGAGGCAGCTTCGCCGCACCTCAGGATGAGGGCGCGGGTTGGAGAGGCCCGGTCGCACAGGCTCTGAGTTCACGCGGACAAGCCGCCCGCCCGAAGGCGGCACCGCCCACGACACGTCCCTCAAGAACACACCACGGAGGAAACCATGACCGCAGCCCTGTCCGGGTCGCCGGCCGCCGCCGAGGCCGGCGCGGTGACGGAGACCGGCGTCGTCCGCAAGGTCGCGTGGCGGCTCATGCCGCTGATCATGATCTGCTACATGTTCGCGTTCTTCGACCGCATCAACATCAGCTTCGCCAAGTTCCAGCTCCAGAGCGACCTCGGCTTCAGCAACGTCGCCTACGGGCTCGGCGCGAGCATGTTCGTCGTCGGTTACGTGATCTTCGAGGTGCCCTCGAACCTGTTCCTCTACCGGGTCGGGGCGCGGCGCTGGATCGCCCGGATCATGATCTCCTGGGGCATCGCCACCGCGCTGATGATCTTCATCCGCAGCGAGTGGCACTTCTACGCCCTGCGCTTCCTGATCGGCGCCATGGAGGCGGGCTTCGCGCCGGGTATCCTCTATTACCTGACCATCTGGTTCCCGGCCTCGCATCGCGGCCGCATCACCTCGTTCATGTTCGTGGCCTCGGCCTTCTCGGGGATCTTCGGGGCGCCGGTGGCGGGCCTGATCCTCGGCGGCCTCAACGGCGTCGGCGGCCTCGCCGGCTGGCAATGGCTGTTCCTGGCCGGCGGCCTGCCCTGCCTCGTGCTCGGAATGCTCGTGCTGACGCGCCTCGACGACCGGATCGCCGATGCGCGCTGGCTGTCCGAGCCCGAGAAGGCGCTCCTGTCGAGCCGGATCGCACACCACAACCGGGACATCGGCGACCACTCGCTGATCGGGGCGATCAAGCAGCCCGGCTTCCTGATGATCGCGCTGATCTACTTCCTGCTCCAGATCGGCTCGTACGGCCTGAACTTCTGGGGGCCGGACCTGATCAAGACCGCGAGCGGCGGGCAGGCGGCCTCGGTGGGCTTCCTGACGGCGATCCCCTACATCTGCGGGGCGATCAGCATGGTGGTGATCGGGCGCCTGTCCGACGCCTCGGGCGAGCGGCCGAAATTCGTCGCGGGCCTCGCCATCGCGGCGGCGCTCGGCTTCTTCGGCGCCGGCCTGTTCGACAAGCACATCGTGCCGCTGATGTTCGCCCTGGCGCTGCTGGGCGCCGGCATCGTCGCGTCGATCCCGACCTTCTGGACCCTGCCGGCCAAGCTCGTCACCGGCGTCGGCGCGGCGGGCGGGATCGCGCTGATCAACACGCTCGGCCAGTTCGGCGGCATCGTCAGCCCGGTGATGGTCGGCTGGGTGAAGGATCTCACCGGCTCGACGACGCCCGCGCTCTACGGGATCGGCGTGCTCTGCCTCGTCGCCGCCGGGCTCGCGCTCTTCGCCATGCCGGCGAGCCTGCGCCGGAGCGACCGCGCGGCGTGACATGGACCGCCGCCCCGGCGCGGCCGGGGCGGCGCATCGCGGCGGGCCGGCGCGGGCCGGCCGTTCCGGACCGTCGGGCCGCGACGGCCCCGGAGCGGGGCGAGACGGGCGTGGCCGCACGCCGCGCGGGCGGGATCGGTCAGGCGCGCGACCGCCGCGACCGAGCGGTCCCGGATCGGCGCCGGGGCCCCCGAGGTTGCGCGCCGCCGGGATCGGCCGATGCCGATATCCGGTTCAGACGCCGATCTCAGCGGCCGAAATCAGTGAACGTATCAGTAACCATGGCGGGAATGCCGCCGGTTGCGCGGTGGAGCAAAAAACCTCGCGCTGCCGGACAAACCGCCGGCCGCTCATATTGTATATTATCTGCAACCTCAAGAAACGGAGTGAAATCAACTTGAGGTAGAAATCCCTCGGCTGGCCCGTCGCCTCGGTTTCGTCCCGCAAAGCCCGCGCGAGCGGGTCCACCGGAGACGGGGCATGCGGATCGGGACGCCCTCGAACAGCGATGTCTCAGATGGACCACCTCACCGACCACCGTTCAACCTTCATGCTGGAGAAGGTCGGCGCGATCGTCGCGGCCTACGTCTCGCGCAACGCGATCGAGGTCACGGCGCTGCCGGCGCTGATCGACCAAGTGCACACGGCGATCGCGGTGCTCCGCTGCGCGCCGTCGGAGTTCGGCGGGGTCGGGCTGAGCCAGTCGCAGGTCGATGCCTCGATCCAGCAGGACGGCCTGATCAGCTTCATCGACGGCCGGTCGTACCAGACCCTGAAGCGCCACCTCACCGCGCACGGCCTCACCCCCGAGCGGTACCGGGCGAAGTACGGCCTGCCGGCCGACTACCCGATGGTGGCCCCGGGCTACGCCGCGCGGCGCTCGGAGATCGCCCGGGCGATCCAGCTCGGCCACAAGGCGGCCTGAGCGATGGCGCCCGACGCCTCCGCGGATCCGGCCCGGGACCGCGCGCCGTTACCGGGGGCGGCGCGCACGAGCGACGCCCTGAGCCGCATCGCCGGCATCCTCGACGTGCCGGTGGCGAGCTTCTACCCGGATGCCGACCGGCCCGACGCGGCCATGACCCAGGCGGCCGACCTCGTCTCGGCCTTCGTGGCGATCGACAGTCCGGCGGCGCGCCGGACCTGCCTGGCCTTCGTGCGGGCGATGGCAAGTTCCTGAAGCGCCGGGGCGCGCTGCGGGAAGCCGGAGACCGGGTCGCTTCGTCGGGGGGCGGAGCGCGGTCTCCGGCCCGTCCGGCCGGACACGCGTCAGAACAGGTGGCGCAGGAGGTAGAACAGAGCGGCCGCGAGGGTGATCGCCGCCGGCAGGGTCAGGATCCAGGCGAGCGCCATGTTGCGCACCGTGGACATCTGGAGACCCGAGCCGTTGGCCGCCATCGTGCCGGCGACGCCCGACGACAGGATGTGGGTGGTCGAGACCGGCAGGCCGTAGAGCTCGGCCAGCCCGATCGTGCCGGCGGCGACGATCTCGGCCGAGGCGCCCTGCGCGTAGGTCAGGTGGGTCTTGCCGATCTTCTCGCCCACCGTGACGACGATGCGCTTCCATCCGACCATGGTGCCGAGACCCAGCGCCAGGGCGACGCAGACCTTGACCCAGCCCGGGATGTAGCGCGTGCCGTCGTTGAGCAGGCCCGCGTAGCGCTTCAGGTCGGCCTTGTCGGCCTCCGAGAAGTCCGCCCCGGCGCCCGGCAGCACGCGCACCGCGTCGGCGGCGAGGTACATGTCGCTGCGCAGGTTCTGGGTCTGGGCGGCCGGCACCGTGCGGATCGCGCCGTAATTCTTCACGCTGGCGGCGATGTCGTTCGAGAGCGCCGCCAGCGCCGCGTAGACGGGCGGCGTGTTCAGCGCCTTGGTCTTGAGCGCCTCCGTCACGGTCCGGCGCGCGGCCGCGGCGTCCGGCACCGCGGCGCCGGGGGCGCGGGCGGCGAACACCGCGCTCGCCGCCGTCGAGGCCTGCACGAAGGCGGGCGTCGTGTCGTCCGCCATGGTGCGGTTGAGCGCGTAGGCGGTGGGGGCGGCGCCGATCAGGATCAGCATGATCAGGCCCATGCCCTTCTGCCCGTCATTGCCGCCGTGGAAGAACGAGACCAGCGTGCAGGTGAGGATCAGCAGGCCGCGGATCCACGGGGGCGGCGGCGCCTCGCCCGCGGGCGCCTCGTAGAGGTCCCTGCGGCGGACCGTGACCTTCAGGGCGAGCAGCAGCAGCGCCGCGAGCACGAAGCCGCAGACCGGCGAGAACAGCAGCGCCTTGAAGACGTTGAGCGCCTGGGTCCAGTCGACGCCCGCGGTGCCGTCGCCGCCGTTCATCAGCTGGTTGGCGAGGCCGACGCCGAGCACCGAGCCGATCAGCGCGTGGGACGACGAGTTCGGCAGCCCGAACGCCCAGGTCCCGAGGTTCCAGATGATGGCCGCCAGCAGCAGCGCGAAGATCATCGCGTAGCCCGCGTGCGAGCCGACGTTGAGGATCAGCTCGACCGGCAGCAGCGTGACGATCGCGTAGGCCACGGCGCCCGAGGACAGCATCACGCCGAGGAAGTTGAAGACGCCCGACCAGATCACCGCGACGAGCGGCGGCATCGAGTGCGTGTAGATCACCGTGGCGACCGCGTTGGCGGTGTCGTGGAAGCCGTTCACGAACTCGAAGGCGAGGGCGATCAGCAGGGCGAGGCCGAGCAGCGCGAAGGCGCCGTAGGCCAGGGGCGCCTCCCCGACCGCGTTCATGTCCGCGATGAGGCTCACCACCGCGTAGCCCAGGCCCGCCACGAGGACGAGCAGGAACGCCACCACCCCGCCGAGATGCATCCCGTGGTCGAGGCGCGGGCCGCCCGCCTGCCGGCCTTTCACCGCCCCCGACGGCATCACGGCGGTATCGGACATGAACCCTCGCGCGGAATCTTTCGTGGTGAGCGGGATTAAAACCGCGCGGTGACGGTTGGGTGACGGCCCGCGACGCCGCGCGTCGGCGAGCGTGTCCGAGAGCGTGTCCGAGAGCGTCGGGCGGCGCTGTCACACGCCTGACGCGGTCCGGCCGCTAGCGGACCGGACCGCTCGCCCGATCGCACGAGGGATCCGCATGATTGACGCCACGGTGCCGGCCCTGTCCCTCGGCGCGCTCCTGGCCGTCGTCCAGATCGGCAGCATCGCCGTCGCGGCCCGGCGCCTCGGCCGGGACCACGGCCCGTCGCGGTTCCCGGACGGCGCGCCCGTCTCCCTGGTCCGCCCCCTGCGCGGGGTCGAGGCCTACAGCGAGGAGATGCTCCTCCGCAGCTTCCGTCTCGACTACCCGTCCTACGAGCTGATCTTCTGCGTGGCCGACCCGGCCGACCCGATCGTCCCGATGGTGGAGCGCCTGATCGAGGCCCACCCGCACGTGCCCGCCCGCCTGATCCGCGGCGACGAGCGCGTCAGCGCCAACCCGAAGCTCAACAACTGCCTGCGCGGCTGGCGCGCCGCCGCCCACGACTGGGTGGTGCTCGCCGATTCCAACGTCGCCATGCCGCCGGACTACCTCCAGCGGCTGCAGGCGGCGTGGCGCGCCGATACCGGCCTCGTCTGCTCCACCCCGGCCGGCGCCCGCCCGGGCAGCTTCATGGCGGAGGTGGAGTGCGCCTTCCTGAACACCCTGCAGGCGCGCTGGCAATACGCCGCCGAGGCCTTCGGGCTGGGCTTCGCGCAGGGCAAGAGCATGCTCTGGCACAAGCCCTTCCTGGAGGCGCAGGGCGGCCTCCAGGCGCTCGCGGCCGAGATCGCCGAGGACGCGGCCGCCACCAAGCTCGTGCGCGCCGCCGGCAAGCGGGTCCACCTCGTGGCGAGCCCGTTCGAGCAGCCGCTCGGCCCGCGCGGCTTCCGGGAGGTCTGGTCGCGGCAGCTGCGCTGGGCGCGCCTGCGCCGCGTGACCTTCCCGCTGTTCTTCGCCCCCGAGATCGGCAGCGGCGTCCTGCTGCCGGCGCTCCTCGTCGCCCTCTGGGCCGGAAGCCTCGCGGGCCTCGCGGGCGCTGCCGGCCTCGCCGCCCTGTGCTATGCCGCCGAGCACCGGCTCGCTCTCCGCGCGGGCTGGCACCGCTCGCCCCGCACGCTGGCCGCCTTCCTGGCGCGCGACGCCCTGATCCCGGCGATCTGGGTCGGCGCCTGGATGCGGAGCGCCATCGTGTGGCGGGGCAATGCCATGGACGTGCGCCCCCGGCGGGCCGCCGACGCGCGCACCTACGCGCCGACGGCCTGACCGCCCGGCGATCGGAGGCCCTGACGTGTCGCGCCGCTACGCCCTCTACTGGCTGCCCGCCCCGGATTCGCGCCTCGAAGCCTTCGGCCGCTCCGTCCTCGGCACCGACAACGTCACCGGGCTGCCGGTCCCGCACCCGGAGGGGCTCGGCGATCTCGCACCCGTCACGGCGGGCGCGCGGGTCTACGGGTTCCACGCCACCCTCAAGGCGCCGCTGCGCCTCGCCCCGGGCACCGGGGAGGCCGACCTCGTGGCCGCCGCCCGCGCCCTCGCGGCCGCGCACCCGCCAGTGTCGGTGGGGCCGCTCCGGGTCGCCGCCCTCGGGCCGTTCCTCGCCCTGGTGCCGGAGACACCCCCGCCGGAACTCGGGCTCCTCGCCGCCGAGTGCGTCGCCGCCCTCGACCCGTTCCGGGCACCGCTCACGGAGGCCGAGCGCGCCAAGCGCCGGCCGGAGCGCCTCGACCCGCGCGGCCGCGCGCTCCTCGACCGCTGGGGCTACCCCTACGTGTTCGAGGCCTTCCGCTTCCACATGACCCTGACCGACGCCCTGCCGGAGGCGGAGCGCGACCTCTGGCACCGGCGCCTGTCCGAGGCCTACGCCGCCGCGGGACCGGAGCCCCTGCGGATCGACGCCGTCAGCCTCCTGACCCAGGACGGGTCGGGGCCGTTCCGGCTCCTGGCGCGCCTGCCCTTCGGAGAGGCCCGTGGTTGACCGCCCCCTCGGCCTCGAACCCGCGCTCGATCCGAGCGCCCGGGTCGTCGACAGCCGCCTCGGCCGCTACACCGAGGTCGGCGCCCGCACCCGCCTCACCGAGACGACCCTCGACGACTATTCCTACATCGGTGAGGACGGCGAGGTGATCTACACCGCGATCGGCAAGTTCTGCTCGATCGCCGCCAGCGTGCGGATCAATCCCGGCAACCACCCGATGGAGCGGGCGTCGCAGGCGCACTTCACCTACCGGGCGCGCGCCTACTGGCCGGAGGAACTGGACGAGCCCGCCTTCTTCGACCGGCGCCGGGCGAGCCCGGTGGCGATCGGCCACGACGTCTGGATCGGCCACGGCGCGGTCGTCCTGCCCGGGCGCACGATCGGCACCGGCGCGGTGGTGGGGGCGGGCGCCATCGTCACCCGCGACGTCGAGCCCTACACGATCGTCGTCGGCAATCCCGCCCGGCCGGTCCGGCGCCGCTTCCCCGAGGCGGTCGCGGACCGTCTGACCCGCCTGGCGTGGTGGGACTGGGACCACGAGCGCCTGCGCCGGGCGCTGCCGGACTTCCGCGGGCTGCCCATCGAAGCATTCCTGGAGCGCCACGAAGATTAAGTCGGCTATCGAAAAGCCGAGATGCTGCGCCGGCAAATATAATCGTTCCGAATACGTCATCCAATCGTCGTCAAACCGGCGTCTACGTGCGGCCGTTCCCCGGCGGATGGTGGCATGCTGGTTATCGAGGATCTCACGCGCCAGTACGGCGACCGACGCGCCGTCGACGGCGTGTCGCTCCGGATCGAGCCCGGCAGCTTCGTCGGGGTGATCGGCCGGTCCGGTGCCGGCAAGTCCACGCTGCTGCGCCTCATCAACCGGCTGGCGGATCCGAGCTCGGGGCGCATCCTCCACGACGGCCGCGAGGTCACCACCCTGCGCGGCCGCCCGCTGCGCGAGTGGCGCACCCGCTGCGCCATGATCTTCCAGCAATTCAACCTCGTCGGCCGGCTCGACGTCATGACCAACGTGCTGATGGGGCGCCTCAGCCACGTGCCGACCCACCGCGCCCTGCTCCGGCAATGGTCCGCCGAGGACCGCGCCATGGCCCTCTCCGCCCTGGAGAGCTTCGACATGGGCGAGTTCGCGGGCCAGCGGGCCGACGGCCTGTCGGGCGGCCAGCAGCAGCGCGTCGCCATCGCCCGCGCCCTCGTGCAGGAACCCGAGATCCTGCTCGCCGACGAGCCGGTCGCCTCGCTCGACCCGCGCAACACGCGGCTCGTGATGGACGCGCTCGCCGACGTGAACCGGCGCTACGGCATCACGGTGCTGTGCAACCTGCACTCCCTCGACCTCGCCCGCGCCTACTGCGACCGCCTCGTCGGCCTCGCGGCCGGGCGGGTCGTGTTCGAGGGCGGCCCCTTCGACCTCACCGAGGACGTGGCGCGCCGGCTCTACGGCCTGGAGGCCGGCGAGGTGCTGGACGATTCCGCGCAGCGCGAGGCGGAGCAGCGGGCCGCGATGCCCGGCCGGCCCGGTCTCGTACCGGTCCGCCCGGTCCGCGAGGCCGCCCTCGGCGCCTGATCCGGGCCCCGGGCCCCAACAAGCACCGCCAGAGCGCACCGCCAAAATGCACCGTCTTGGAAACGCCCGACCGGCCTCCGGCCGGCCGAACCTCGCCGACGCCACGAAGGACGACCCGATGATCACCCGACGCACCCTCGCCGCCGCCGCGGCCCTCGCCCTCCTCGGCCTGCCGGCCGCCGCCCAGGACTGGAAGGCCCAGTATCCGGAGCTGACGCTGGGCGTGATCCCGGCCGAGAACGCCTCGGGCACCGCCGACCGCTGGGCGCCGCTCACCGCCTACCTGACCAAGGCGCTCGGCGTGCCGGTCAAGCTGCGGGTGGCGAGCGACTACGCCGCCGTGATCGAGGGCCAGCGCGCCGGCAACATCCAGATCGCGTGGTACGGGCCAGCCTCGTTCGCGCGGGCCGTGATGACCGGCGTCAAGATCGAGCCGATCGTCAACCAGAAGCACGAGACCGGCGCCTCGGGCTACTATTCGGTGGTCTACGTGCTGGCCTCCAGCCCCTACAAGACCGTCGAGGATCTCAAGGGCAAGAACCTCGCGCTGGTCGATCCGAACTCCACCTCCGGCAACCAGGCGCCGCGCTTCTTCCTGAAGCGGGCCGGCTACGACGTCGAGAAGTTCTTCGGCAAGACCTTCTACGCGGGCAGCCACGAGAACGCCGTCCTGGCGCTCACCCAGGGCACGGCCGACGCCGCCGCCAACCTGTGGAATTCCGAGACCGACACGATGGTCACCCGCATGGCCGCCAAGGGCATGCTCAAGAAGCCCGACGGCACGCCGATGCAGCAGTCGGACTTCCGGGTCGTGTTCAAGTCCGACTTCCTGCCGGAGGGGCCCTTCGCCGTGCTGGCGAGCCTGCCGGACGACCTGAAGGCCAAGATCCGCGACGCCTTCGTGGCCCTGCCGAAGGCCGACAAGGCCGCGTTCGACCGGCTCTCCGACGGCAAGGACCAGGATCTCACGCCGGTGACCCTGAAGGATTACCAGCCGATCATCGACATGCTGCGGTTCAACGACGAGCAGCGCCGGAAGTCCTGATCCGGAGCCGCCCGCCTTGCGCGGCCTGACACCCCTGTCGCCGGAGCGGGCAGCCGCCCTCTCCGGCCTCTACGCGGCGGCGACCGGCGAGGCCCGCCGCCGCACGCTGGCGGGCTTCGCCCTGGTGGCGGCGCTCGCCGTGGTCGCGGGCCTGATCGCCGAGGTGCGGCCGCTGGTCTTCGCCGAGAACATCGGCAAGTTCACCGCCTACATCCAGCAGATCCTGCCGCCGATCAGCCTCGAGCACCCGCTGGAGGACGTCCGCGCCTGGTACTGGGGCCTGCCCAAATGGCTGGGCCTGCTGGGCGAGACCCTGCTCATGGCCTATCTCGGGACGCTGCTCGGGGGGCTGGCGGGCTTCGCCCTCAGCTTCGTGGCCGCCGCCAACCTCGTGCGGTCGCGCGTGCTGCGCGTCGGCGCCAAGCGCCTCCTGGAACTGTGCCGCACCGTCCCAGAGGTCGTGTTCGCGCTGATCTTCGTCATCGCCTTCGGCCTCGGCCCGATGGTGGGCGTGCTCGCCATCGCGATCCACACCACGGGCGCGCTGGGCAAGCTGTTCTCCGAGGTGGTCGAGAACATCGACATGCGGCCCGTCGAGGGCCTGTCGGCCTCGGGCGCGACCTGGGTCCAGACGGTGCGCTTCGCGGTCCTGCCGCAGGTGCTGTCGAACTTCGCCTCCTACGCGCTGCTGCGCTTCGAGATCAACGTGCGCGGCGCCGGGGTGATGGGCTTCGTCGGCGCCGGCGGCATCGGCCAGGAATTCCTCGTGGCGATCCGCAATTTCTACTACGCGGACGTGAGCGCGATCCTCGTGCTGATCATCCTGACCGTCTTCTGCATCGACCTCGTCACCGAGCGGGTCCGCCACCGCCTGATCGGCGCGGAGCACGCCCGATGAGCGCGCGTCCCGAGACCCTGCGGGCGGCGGCCCGGGCCGACCTCGGCCGCCTGCGCGCGCGCTACCCCGCGCAGTTCCGCACCGACTGGCCGGGGCGGGCGCGGCTCGCCGCCCTGCTCGTCGTCCTGGTGGGCCTTGCGGCGCTCGGCTACTGGCGCCTCGACTTCTCGGTGGCGCGGATCCTCCACGGGCTCGGGCGGCTCGGCACCTTCGCGGTGCTGATGCTGCCGCCATCGCCGGAGGGCCAGTTCTGGACCTTCCTGCACGCGCTGGGCGAGACCCTCGGCATCGCCTTCCTGGGCACGCTGACGGCGGCGATCCTCGCCTTCCCGGTGGCGTTCCTGGCGGCGCGGAACGTCGTGCCCAACCCGTTCGCGCGGTTCGCGGTCCGCCGCGGCCTCGACGTGATGCGCTCGGTCGACGTGCTGATCTGGGCGCTGATCTGGATCAACGTCGTCGGCCTGGGCCCGTTCGCCGGGGCGCTCGCGATCGCGTGCTCGGATTTCGGCGCGCTCGGCAAGCTGTTCTCGGAGGCGATCGAGACCTGCGACAAGCGGGCCGGCGAGGGCGTCGTCGCTTCGGGCGGCTCGGCGCTCCACCGCATCCGCTTCGGGCTGATCCCCGGGGTGCTGCCGGTGCTGGCGAGCCAGGTCCTCTACTTCTTCGAGTCGAACACCCGCTCGGCGACGATCATCGGCATCGTCGGCGCGGGCGGCATCGGCCAGTACCTCACCGAGCTGATCCGCGTGCTGGAGCTGCAGCAGGTCGCCTTCCTGGTGCTGATGATCCTCGTGACCGTGGCGGCGATCGACTGGGTCTCGACCCGCCTGCGCCGGGCGATCATCGGGCCGGCGGCGCGCTGAGGGAGGCCTCGGCTTTCCGGCATCACGCGCGGAGCGCAATGACCCAGGGTCGCTCTGCCCCGGCTCGCTTCGCTCCGCTCGCGAGGACGGAGTGCCGAGGCCGTCGCGCGGACATCGCGCGGAGGTCGCGCGGACGTCGCGCGGGCATCGCATCACCCGCCGATCACCAGCTCCACGCGGTCGGCGGCGAACAGGGTGCGGTTCGCCTGGATCGGCACGCCGGCGGGATCGATGTTGACGCTCGACACCACCAGCACGACCCGCCCCGGCGCGATGTCGAGGCGCTGCGCCTCCGCGGGATCCGCGGGGCGGGCCCGGATCCGCGTCGAGAGCCGGGTGTAGTCGTGGACGCCGCAGGTCGCGAAGGCCCGGGTGATCGAGCCGCGCGCCGCGTAGGCCTCGGCGAAACCCGCGAAGCGCGGCAGCGGCAGCCAGGTCAGCGCCGTCGAGAGCGGGGCGCCGTCCGCCCGGTGGACCGTCAGCAGCTCCAGGATCGGCGCGCCGGGGGCGAGGGCCAGGGACGCCGCCTGCTCGGTCCCGGCCGGGACCGTGGTCGCCGCGACGAGGTCGCCCCAGGCCTCGCGCCCGGCCCCGGCGACGATCTCGGAGAAGCGCGTCCGCGGCCCGATCGGGTAGGCGAGCGGCGCCTCCTCCACGAAGGTGCCCCGGCCCTGGCTGGCGCGCACGAGCCCGCCCTCGGCCAGCGCCGCGAGGGCGCGCCGCACCGTGTGCCGGTTCACCGCGAACCGCGCCGCCAGCGCGGCCTCGGCGGGGAGCTGCTGTCCCGGCGCGTAGCGTCCCGCCGCGATCTCGGCCGTCAGCGCGTCGGCGATCTGCCGCCACGCCGTCAGCCCCTCGCCCCGGACGAGGCCGGCCGCCTGCTCCTGCGCATCCATCCTGTCATCCAAACTTCATTTGTGCGGCGCACGCCAGTTGTCTATACACCTAGACAACCGAGCGACGAAGGGATTCGCGATGACGACGACCCCGAGACATCCGGGATCCGAGGGCGAGACCGCGGCGCGCCAAGCGGTCATGGCCCTCTGTGCCGAGGCGAGCCGCGCGGATCTCGAGGCGGCCCTCGAGGCGGCCGTGTCGGGCCTCGAAGCGCCCGCGGCCGCGGACCTGCGTCCGCCCGAGACCGGTCTCGTGATGGCGTCGGGCCGGATCGGCGGCGAGGGTCGCCCGTTCAATCTCGGCGAGGTCAGCGTGACCCGGGCCGCCATCCGCCTCGCGGACGGTCCGGCGGGCTTCGCCTACCATCTCGGCCGCGACCGCGCGAAGGCGCGGCTCGCCGCGATCCTCGACGCCCTCTGGCAGGATCCGGTCCGGCGCGCCCGGGTCGAGGCCGCCCTGGAGCCCGCCGCCCGGCGGCTCGCGGCCTCCCGGGATCGGGCCGCCCGGCGCACGGCCGCCACCCGGGTCGACTTCCTGACCCTCGCCCGCGGAGAGGATTGAGCATGCTCGCCCCCGGCTTCGCCGACCCGGTTCACGACGCGCAGGACACGTTCCGCGCCGTGATGGACGCCCTCGCCCGCCCCGGACGCGTCCGGCCCCTCGCGCCGGGCCTCGCGCCGCCCGCGCCTCTGACGCCGGAACTGGCCGCCGTCGCGCTGACGCTCACCGACGCCGACACGCCGGTCTGGCTCGATCCGGCCCTCGCCGCGGCGCCGGAGGTCGGGGAATACCTGCGCTTCCACACCGGCGCGCCGCTCACCGGCGACCCGGCCGCGGCGGCCTTCGCGCTGGTCAGCGACCCGGCGCGCTGCCCGCCGCTGAGCCGATTCGCCCCCGGGACGCCGACCTATCCCGACACCGCCACGACGCTGGTGCTCGCCCTCGACGCGCTCGCGGAGGGGGAGGGGCTGTGCCTGTCCGGCCCCGGCATCCGGGGCACCGCCGGGATCGCGCCGGCGCCCCTGCCGGACGGCTTCGCGGCGCAGCTAGCGGAGAACCGCGCGGGCTTCCCCCTGGGCGTCGACCTGATCCTGACGGCGCCCGGCCGCGTGGCCGGCCTGCCGCGCTCCACGACGGTGACGGAGGCCTGATCCATGTACGTGGCCGTGAAGGGCGGCGAGGCCGCCATCGACAACGCCCACCGGCTCCTCGCCGAGGCGCGCCGCGGCGACCCGGCCGTGCCGGAGCTCTCCGTGGCGCAGATCCGGGAGCAGATGGCGCTGCTCGTCGACCGGGTCATGACCGAGGGCTCGCTCTACGATCCGGACCTCGCGGCGCTCGCGCTCAAGCAGGCGCGCGGCGACGTCGTCGAGGCGGTGTTCCTGGTCCGGGCCTACCGGACCACGCTGCCGCGCTTCGGCGCCTCCGCGCCAGTCGACACCGGCGCCATGGCGGTCGAGCGCCGGATCTCCGCGACCTTCAAGGACCTGCCCGGCGGGCAGGTGCTCGGGCCGACCTTCGACTACACCCACAGGCTGGTCGACTTCGCGCTCGCGGCCGAGTCCGAAGCCGGGATCGAGCCCGCCGCCGAGGCCGCGCCGCGGGCCGATGCCGGCACCTGCCCGCGGGTCACCGACCTGCTGGCCCGGGACGGCCTGATCGAGCCCTCGCCGCCGGACGACGGCGCGCCCGCGGGCGACCTCACCCGCGAGCCGGTGGACTACCCTGCCGACCGGGCCCTGCGCCTCCAGGCGCTGGCCCGGGGCGACGAGGGCTTCGTGCTCGGCCTCGCCTACTCGACGCAGCGCGGCTACGGCCGCACCCACCCGTTCGTCGGCGAGATCCGGGTCGGGGAGGTCGCGGTCGAGTTCGTGCCCGAGGAGCTGGGCTTCGCGGTGCCGCTCGGCCGGGTGCGGCTGACCGAGTGCCAGATGGTCAACCAGTTCAAGGGCTCGGGGGCGGCCCCGCCCCAGTTCACCCGCGGCTACGGGCTGAGCTTCGGGCAGAGCGAGCGCAAGGCCATGGCGATGGCCCTGGTCGACCGGGCGCTCCGCGCGGAGGAGCTGGGCGAGCCGGTGGCGAGCCCGGCCCAGGACCAGGAATTCGTGCTGGCCCACTGCGACAGTCTCCAGGCGACCGGCTTCGTCGAGCACCTGAAGCTGCCCCACTACGTCGACTTCCAGGCCGAGCTGGAGCTGGTTCGCCGGCTACGTACCGAGTTCGAGCGCGGGTCCGACGCCGTCGAGATGCAGGAGGCCGCCGAATGAGCGCCGCGATCGCGCACCGCCCGGAGAGCGAACCGGGCTACAACTTCGCCTATCTCGACGAGGGCACGAAGCGGATGATCCGCCGGGCCATCCTCAAGGCCATCGCGGTGCCGGGCTACCAAGTGCCCTTCGCCTCCCGCGAGATGCCGATGCCCTACGGCTGGGGCACCGGCGGCGTGCAGGTGACGGCCGCGATCCTCGGCCGCTCGGACGTGCTGAAGGTCATCGACCAGGGCGCCGACGACACCACCAACGCGGTCTCGATCCGCCGCTTCTTCGCCAAGACCTCCGGGGTGGCCACCACCACCTGCACCGCGGAGGCAACGGTGATCCAGACCCGCCACCGCATCCCCGAGACGCCGCTCACCGCGGGGCAGACCCTCGTCTACCAGGTGCCGATCCCCGAGCCCCTGCGCTTCCTCGAGCCCCGCGAGACCGAGACCCGCCAGCTCCACGCGCTGGCCGAGTACGGCGCCATGCACGTGAAGCTCTACGAGGACATCAGCCGCCACGGCCACATCGCCACCACCTACGCGTACCCGGTGGAGGTGGCGGGCCGCTACGTGATGGACCCGTCGCCGACGCCGAAATTCGACAACCCCAAGATGGACGACTGCCCGGCGCTCCAGCTCTTCGGCGCGGGCCGCGAGCGGCGGATCTACGCGGTGCCGCCCTACACGCGGGTGCGCAGCCTCGACTTCGAGGACCACCCGTTCCGGATCCAGGCGTTCGAGCATCCCTGCGCGCTGTGCGGTGCCGAGGGCGTCTATCTCGACGAGGTGCTGCTCGACGATGCGGGCCGGCGCATGTTCGTCTGCTCGGACACCGACCATTGCGAGGGGCGCCGCGCGGACGGCCATGTCGGCACGGGGGACGCGGCATGAGACGCGCTATGACCGACCTCACGGTCCGCCGGGCCGGGAAGCCCGACCTGCCCGCGATCCTCGACCTCTACGCCGAGCTGAACGGCGGGCGGGTGGCGACCCTGGCACAGGCCGGGGCGCTGCTCGACCGGCTCGCGGCCTATCCCGATTACGGGCTCTACGTGGCCGAACGCGACGGCGCGGTCGTCGGCACCTTCTGTCTCGTCATCCTCGACAACATCGCCCACTGGGGCACGCCCTCGGCGCTCGTCGAGAGTGTCGTGGTCGCGTCCCGGCACCGCGGCGGCGGTCTCGGCCGGGCGATGATGCACGAGGCGGCCCGGCTCGCCGAGGCGCGGGGCTGCTACAAGCTCGCCCTGTCGTCGAACGTCGACGCCAAGCCGGCCCACGCCTTCTACGAGAGCCTCGGCTTCGAGCGCTACGGCTACAGCTTCCGCCTCGATCCCCCCTTCCTGCCCGACGCCGCGGAGGCGACCCGATGAGCGAATCCCTGCTTCAGGTCCGCGGCCTGACCAAGCGCTACGGCGCCCGGCTCGCCTGCGCCGACGTGTCGTTCGACCTCGTCCCCGGCGAGGTTCTGGCGATCGTGGGCGAATCCGGTTCCGGCAAGTCGACGCTCCTCTCCCTCATCGCCACCGAGCTGGCGCCCGATTCCGGGACGGTCGCCTACCGGATGCGCGACGGCGCGCTGCGCGACCTCGCCACCCTGAGCGAGGCCGGGCGCCGGGCGCTGATGCGCACCGAGTGGGGCTTCGTCCGCCAGGACGCGGCCCAGGGCCTGCGCATGGCGGTCTCGGCCGGCGGCAATGTCGGCGAGCGGCTGATGGGGCTCGGCGACCGCCATTACGGGCGGATCCGCGCCCAGGCCCTCGACTGGCTCGGCCGCGTCGAGATCGCCGCCGACCGGATCGACGACCCGCCGACGCGGTTCTCCGGCGGCATGCGCCAGCGCCTGCAGATCGCCCGGAACCTCGTCACCGGCCCCCGCCTGGTGCTGATGGACGAGCCGACCTCCGGCCTCGACGTCTCGGTCCAGGCCCGGCTCCTCGACCTGATCCGCCGGCTCTCGGCCGAGCTGGGGCTCGCGGTGATCATCGTCACCCACGACCTCGCGGTGGCGCGGCTCCTCTCGCACCGGATCATGGTCATGCGCGCCGGCCGGGTGATCGAGACCGGCCTCACCGACCGGGTGCTCGACGATCCCGAGCACGCCTACACCCAGCTCCTCGTTGCCTCGGTGCTCGCCGCATGACCGCGCTCCTGACCTTCGAGACCGTCGCCAAGAGCTTCACCCTGCACCTGCGCGGCGGCGTCGTGCTGCCGGTGGTGGGCGATGTCAGCCTGTCCGTGGAGCCCGGCGAGTGCGTGGTGCTCGGCGGCCCGTCCGGAGCGGGGAAATCCTCGCTGCTGAAGATGGCCTACGGCAACTACCGCTGCGACGGCGGCGCGATCCTGGTCCGCGACGGCGCGACGGTCGTGGACGTCGTCCGGGCCGATCCGCGGGCGGTCCTGGCGCTGCGGGCGCGGGTGATCGCCTACGTGTCGCAGTTCCTCCGGGTGATCCCGCGGGTCCCGGCCCTCGACGTCGTCGAGGCCGCCGGCCGCGAGGGCGGATTGTCCGAAGCGGCGGCGCGCGCGCGGGCCGAGACCCTGCTGGCCCGGCTCAACCTGCCGGAGCGGCTCTGGGGCCTGCCGCCCGCGACGTTCTCGGGCGGCGAGCAGCAGCGGGTCAACATCGCCCGCGGCCTGATCGCCGACCGGCCGCTCCTGCTCCTCGACGAGCCCACCGCTTCCCTGGACGCCGAGAACCGCGCCGTGGTGGCCGAGCTCGTCCGTGAGAAGCTCCGGGCCGGGGCCGGCGTGCTCGGCATCTTCCACGACAGCGAGATGCGCGACGCTGTGGCGACCCGGGTGGTCGATGTCACCCGCTTCGCGCCGCAAGCCCGGGCAGCCTGAGGATCCTCACGATGGACGATTTCATCCTCGAGAACGCGACCCTGGTCCTGCCGGACCGGGTGCAGCGCGGCTGGCTCGCGGTCTCGGACGGGGCGATCGCCGAGGTCGGCGAGGGGCGCCCGCCCGCGCGCGGCCTCGATCTCGACGGCGACCACCTGATTCCCGGCCTGATCGAGCTGCACACCGACCACCTGGAGAGCCATTTCGCGCCGCGCCCGAAGGTGCGCTGGCATCCCCTCGGCGCCGTCCTGGCCTACGACGCGCAGATCACCGCCTCGGGAATCACCACGGTGTTCGATTCGCTCCGTGCCGGCAGCGATCCGGACGGCAGCGGCCTCGGCTCCGAGCTGGAGCAGCTCGCCGGCGCCATCGCCACCGCGCGCGCCGCCGACCTGTTCCGGGCCGAGCACTTCACGCACCTGCGCTGCGAGCTGCCCTCCCTGGACGTGCTCGACACGGTGGCGACCTTCACGGCCCGCTACCCGGTGGGGCTGATCTCGCTGATGGACCACACGCCCGGCCAGCGGCAGTTCCGCGACATGGAGAAGTACTACACCTACGCCACCCGCGGCGGCCGGCCGATGGACGAGATCCGCGCCAACACCGAGCGCAAGGTCCGCGACGGGCGGGCGCTCAACGCGAAGAACCGGCCGGCCCTCGTCCAGTTCGCCCGCGAGATGGGCATCCCGCTGGCGAGCCACGACGACACCACCCTGGCCGACGTCGATCTCGCGGTCGGCGAGGGCGTGCGGCTGGCCGAGTTCCCTACCACTCTCGAGGCGGCCGAGGCCGCGCATCGACAGGGCCTCACCGTGATGATGGGCGCGCCGAACCTGATCCGCGGCGGCTCGCATTCCGGCAACGTCGCGGCCCTGGCGTTGGCCGAGGCCGGGCACCTCGACATCCTGTCGTCGGACTACGTGCCGGCGAGCCTGCTGATGGCGGCCTTCCTGCTGCCCGAGCAGGCGCCCGGGATCACGCTGCCCGCGGCGCTCGCCACCGTCACGTCGAACCCCGCCCGCGCCACCGGCCTGACCGATCGCGGCGCCCTGGCGCCCGGGCTGCGGGCCGATCTCGTGCGCGTGCAGCGGGCCGAGGGCGTGCCGGTGGTCCGCCAGGTCTGGCGCGCCGGCCGGCGGGTCGCCTGATGGCGGGCTGCCTCGTCCTCGTGGTCGGCCCGAGCGGGGCCGGCAAGGACACGTTGATCCGGCTCGCCCGGGCGGCGCTCGCCGACGACCCGCGCTACGTCTTCCCGCGCCGCCTCGTCACCCGCCCCCCCTCGGCCGACGAGGACAACGACGAGATCGACGAGGCGGCCTTCACCGAGGGCTGCGCGGCCGGCCGCTTCACCCTGAGCTGGCGCGCCCACGGCCTCGGCTACGCGCTCCCGGAGACGGTCGGCCGGCGCGTCGCCGACGGCCACGTGGTGGTCTGCAACGTCTCGCGCCGCGTCGTCGCGCGGGCGCGGGCGGGCGGCCCGCGGGTGAGCGTCGTCGAGATCACGGCGCCCCCCGAGGTTCTGGCGCGGCGCATCGCCGCCCGCGGCCGCGCGCAGGACGGCGACCTGGCCGCGCGTCTGGCCCGCGAGGGGGGCGTCACCGCGGACCTGACGATCCTCAATACCGGCCCCGCGGAGGCGGCGGCCGCGCGGCTGGTCGCGCACCTGCGCGCCTGCTGACGCGGCTCTCGGCGGCTCGGTCCGCGATCCCGGTCGCGGTTCGCGGGGCGCGATCCGGGTCTCACGCGCCGGCCGCGCGGCGCGCGCGACCCACGAAAAAGGGCGGGCGCCGATGCCGGCACCCGCCCTCGCTGGGATCCGCCGGGGAGACCCCGGGGTCGTCCGACTCAGATGCCGCCGAACTTGTAGTTGAAGCCGGCGCGGACGATGCTGCCCTCGGTGCGGAAGCGCGAGATGTACGCGCCGTTGCCCACGCCCGGGACCGCGCCGACGAGCACGTTCTGGCTGCCGAGGTCGTAGTGCAGGTACTCGGCCTTCACCGTGATGGCGTCGTACTTGATGCCGATGTAGCGGCCGAGCGCGAAGGTGTTCAGGAAGCTGTCGGTCGGCAGGGCGAACTCGATGCCGCCGCCGTAGGCGAAGCCGGTCTTGAAGTCGTCGTAGCGGCCGGCGAACTGCAGGCGGCCGCCCGGGGTGTAGAAGTTGGCGTCGTGGAACACGTTGCCGTAGGCGAGGCCGCCCATCCCGTAGACCAGGACGCGGTCGAAGGCGTAGCCGACGCGGCCGGTGAGGGTGCCGAGCCAGTCGAGGCTCTGGCGGAACTGGCTGATGTTCGGCGGGCCGCCGGCGACGTTGCCGGTGCCGAGCACGACCCGGTTCTTGGTGATGTCCGTCCAGTCGATGCTGTTGGCGATACCGACGACGATGCCGGCGCCCGGCGTGAACTGGTAGTTGTAGCCGGCGGTGCCGCCGATGTTGGCGAAGCCGTCCTGCGAGGTCGAGGTCGCGAACGGGCGGCGGCCGAGGGCGACGTTGGTGGCGTTGCCGGGCTGGACGCCGACGGTCGTGATGCGCTCGCGGTCGGTGAAGGTGTAGGCCGACTCGAGACCGGCGTAGAAGCCCGTCCAGGTGAAGACCGGCACCGGCGTGAAGACCGGCGGCGGCGCGGCGCGGCGCGGCAGGTCGGCGGCGGAGGCGGCCGTCGTGACCAGGGCCGTCGCGGCGGTGGCGAGGAGGAGCTTCTTCATCATGGCGGGGGTCCGAGGTTACGCGTTGTTGTCGCCACTTAAGCTCGGCCGCACGGATCCCGCTATGCCCGCGAAGCCACACTGTGGCGCGAAAGCGGCGCGGATACTGCCTGTGATTGATGTTTCGGCGTTCAAGACTCGCATCCGCGGCTTGACAGCGGGGCCGGTCGGCGCGCCCCCGCGCGTCGCGGAGCTTGATCCCTGGCGGCCGACCCTCTAAGCGGACCGCGTTTTTCGCCCCTGTCGGAACTTCGGGGCGGCGGACCAGGATCCGGGGCCCTTGCGTGGTCCCCGCCGCAGGAATGGGAATCATGGGCAAGGAAAAGTTCTCCCGCACCAAGCCGCACTGCAACATTGGCACGATCGGCCACGTCGATCACGGCAAGACGTCTCTGACGGCGGCG
The DNA here is from genome assembly GCF_900116245.1 of Methylobacterium sp. yr668. NCBI lineage: Bacteria > Pseudomonadati > Pseudomonadota > Alphaproteobacteria > Hyphomicrobiales > Methylobacteriaceae > Methylobacterium > Methylobacterium sp. yr668. Next base: position 145,012 of record NZ_FOZY01000015.1, read on the forward strand.
ATCACGAAGGTCCTGGCCGAGACGGGCGGGGCGACGTTCACGGCCTACGACCAGATCGACAAGGCGCCCGAGGAGAAGGCGCGCGGGATCACGATCTCGACGGCGCACGTGGAGTACGAGACGCAGAACCGTCACTACGCGCACGTGGACTGCCCCGGCCACGCCGACTACGTGAAGAACATGATCACGGGCGCGGCGCAGATGGACGGCGCGATCCTGGTGGTGTCGGCGGCCGACGGCCCGATGCCGCAGACCCGCGAGCACATCCTGCTGGCCCGCCAGGTCGGCGTCCCGGCGCTGGTGGTGTTCCTCAACAAGGTCGACATGGTCGACGACGAGGAGCTCCTGGAGCTGGTCGAGCTGGAGGTGCGCGAGCTGCTGTCGAAGTACGACTTCCCGGGCGACGACATCCCGATCACCAAGGGCTCGGCGCTGATGGCGCTCGAGGACAAGGAGCCGAAGATCGGCAAGGAGGCGGTGCTGGCGCTGATGGCGACCGTGGACAGCTACATCCCGCAGCCGGAGCGTCCGATCGACATGCCGTTCCTGATGCCGATCGAGGACGTGTTCTCGATCTCGGGCCGCGGCACGGTGGTGACGGGTCGCGTCGAGCGCGGCATCGTGAAGGTGGGCGAGGAAGTCGAG